>JBMSSY010000031.1:0-13340 GCA_049424605.1 Candidatus Methylopumilus sp. | reverse complement strand
CAGATGAGCAATATCTGAATTATTTGTTCATTACGTACATTGTTACTTCAAAGCCAAAACGCATTTCTGTCGCTGCTGGTTTAGTCCACATGGTGAAACTCCTTGTAAGTGATTAATGAATTACTTAGAACTGTTGCCATTGTAAGGGTTGCTTATGTGGCTGTCGTGGTTCGAGTCATTAAGCTTGCCTAAGTATTTTCATGAATCACAAGTGCTTATTTATACAAGAAATTAGAAACCTAGTTTGATTTTAATGCGGCGTAAAATTTGTGTGAGGGCGTTGCCATCTAGCTTGTAGTGCTTGTGTAGTGGCTTTTTCACTTCCCAGCTTGCTTTAAGGCCAGCAGGAAATGTGACTAAATCACCTTTGCCAAATTTTACTGGCTTGCCACCTTCTGGGGTGATCACGCATTCGCCCTCTAAAATATAGGCAATCTCTTGCTCTGGAAATACCCAAGGGAATACTGACACCTCTTTTTGCCAAGTAGGCCATTTTTCGACCTTGAGGCTATCGAGTTTGCTTTGTGCGGGTTTATTTTCTACGACGATGGTTTGCATATCAGCCTTTTGATGGGGTTGCTTAAATGATCAAGGCGCTATTTTAACGTATTAAGTTTAAGCTGATTTTAATATTGTCATTGATTGAATATTAGGATTAAACTTTGCAGACCAAGCAGCTGGTTTAGGCTTTGTTGGATGGAGGTCAGTGATGGATAATAAATATGCACTTGGCAGCACAAAAGTTGCCACGGAACATCATGAGGCGGTACATAAGTCGTCAGCACAGTCGCGGGCTTGTAAGTTTTGCGCAAGTGCGGAGTTGGTGTTATGCCCGACTATGCATGACCATAAATGCGCGCAATGTGGCGAGTGGCAACAAGATGTGGAGAAAAGCTATGCCACAGGCCGAAGTAGCGATTATTAATTAAGGCTAATTTTCTTAGTCGTTAAGTTCCAAATGCTTTAAGTTGAGTTTGCGTAGCTTGGGGGCGAGCGCGGCAGTGCTTGCCACTACGCCTAGTGTCATCAGTCCACCAAATATCACCGATGGAATTAAGCCCATCAATTTTGCCATCACGCCAGATTCAAAAGCCCCTAACTCGTTCGATGAGCCAATAAATAAGCCGTTAATAGAAGCGACTCTGCCCCGCATACGGTCAGGGGTGGCAAGTTGCATAATGGTGGTGCGAAGTACAACGGAAACGCCATCAAATACGCCAGAAACCATCAGCAATGCCGCAGCAAACCAAAAGTGTGGGGTCAGCGCAAAGGCGATGATACAAAGCCCAAAGCCAGCCACCGCAAATAATAGCCATTTACCAGCGTTTTCGTAGATGGGGTGTTTAGCTAAATAAGCGCCAGTGATAATTGCGCCTATGGCGGGGGATGCTCTTAAAATACCCAAGCCTTCAGGCCCGTAGTGATAAACGTCATGTAAAAACGCAGGCAGCATGGCGATGGCGCCGCCAAACAGTACGGCAAACATATCCAGCGCTTGAGCGCTCAGAATCACTTGGTGATTAAAAACAAAGCGAATGCCTTCAGCAATGCCAGAAAAAATCGCTTTTTCCGCTTTGATTTTTTGGGTGTGTACTTGTAGCGTGAGTAATGCAATCCCCGAAACACAAGCCAAGCCAGCAGATACTAGATAAGCCACTTGCAGGCTAGTCCAACCCACCAATATGCCGCCAAGAGCAGGGCCTACAATAAGCCCAAATTGAAACACGGCGCTACCGATGCTTGCTCCTTTGGCATACTCTTGGCGCGGCATGATGGCGGCAAAAATAGCGCTATAAGTCGGTGCAATAAAAGCACGCGCCAAACCGATTAAGGTAATAGCTGTATAAATCCAAAGGTTAGCATCACCAGATAATTTTCCATCGCTGACCGCAAACACTAGCAAGGCCGAAAGCATGAGCAGGAATGAAGAGCTGACCCCAAAATTGCGTTTGGAGTAATGATCCACCGCATAGCCAGCAAATAAAGCTGTGCAAAAATAGGGAATGATTTCAGCAAGACCAATCAAGCCGAGTGAAAGCGGGTCGTGGGTAATGCTATACAAATGCCAGCCCACGACTACCGCCATAATTTGGTATGAAAGCACCATCAGTACGCGATAAATAAGCAATTTGAAGAAGCGCAAATTGCGTAGTGGATTAGCACTTTGATGTGCGGCTTGTGGACTCGTGGTGGCCATCAATTAGGCCTGAGATTTTTTAAAAGTGACCACCAATACATCACGATACGCAGTTTGTGTGGGGTCTATGGGCACAATCGGGGTGACCCCGTGCATACAACGACGATCGTTAACAATGGCCACATCTAATGGCTCGGTCAGGGTAAAGCTATCTAAAGTCTTGTGCTCTAAATCGTGCATAGTCGTGGTGCCACTTGAAATATTCTGACGTTTTACCATCATCACCAGCACAAACTCAACGCCATCACGATGCACGCCTTCAGGCGTAGGTTTGCCTAAAGTTTTATCGTTAGCTTCAATACGGAATTGATGACATTCAATGTGCCAAGGCGTGTTGGGCATCAGCGCACTGAACACTTTTTGGCAAAACTTCAGCACAGATTGCATGCTGTGGCTTTGTATCACTTCGCTTTTAATCGGCTCAAAATCACGGGCAATACCGCCGTTTAAAGTGTTGTAATCAAGGCTTTGATAATGCGGTTGGTGCGACTCCAAAACGATTTCACTCTGCGCTGACTGCGCATTTAACACCGCGTAACGACGTCTACGGTAACGTCCGCCATCGGCCATATAAGCGTCAAGTGGCATATCATTCCAGCTATCGGCAAATTGATGCCAATCGCTCAAGGCATCAGCCGATTGAGCTAATAACCAAGCTTGCATCGCTGCGCTTGGGCAAAAGCTAAAGCCTGTTTTTGCAACTGTGCTGAGTAAATCTTCACGCAGTTTGAGCAAGGGTTGGGTGACTGCCAAAGTGATAGTTTCCGAAAAAGAGTGGTGTGCTAATTAAGCCCAAGAATTTAACTAAGTCCGACATGATAGCGAATAGACTGGGATATATAAAAATAATTTCAGTATTGTTTGTGATTAATCAAAATATAATGCGGTGAATGATAACGGAGAGTAGGCAATGAATCAGCAATTTAAGTTGATGCGTGAGAAGCGCTTTTTGCCGTTTTTCTTGACGCAGTTTTTGGGCGCACTCAATGACAATGTCTTTAAGACCGCATTAATTACTATGGTGGTGTTCCATGCGACAGATATCAGCAGTCTTGATAGCGCCAGCCTTGCCACCTTATTACCAGGTGTTTTTATCCTCCCTTTCTTTTTGTTTTCAGCCAGCGCAGGCCAGTTTGCCGATAAGTTTGAAAAATCTGCCTTAATCCGTTTTGTAAAACTATTTGAAGTTTTATTGATGCTGTTGGCGAGCTTGGGATTTTTACTGCATCTATTTTCATTACTGGTGCTGGCTTTGTTTATGATGGGGATGCACGCCACTTTATTTGGGCCAGTTAAATATGCTTATTTACCACAACATCTTGCTGAAACTGAATTGGTGGGAGGTAATGGCATGGTGGAAATGGGCACTTTTATTGCAATTTTGCTAGGTCAAATTATCGGCGCATGGCTGGGCATGCACCCAACAGGCGAGCTAATGACAGGCTTAAGTGTGATTAGCCTAGCCTTAATGGGCTACTTCGCCAGCAGACAAATTCCGTATTCGCCAGCCTCAGACGCTGGCCTGCAAATTAATTGCAACCCTATTGTAGAAACAGGCCGCAATATCGCCTTTATCTTCAAAAATCAGCCGATTTGGCTGGCGGTTATTGGTATTTCTTGGTTCTGGTTTTACGGCGCAACGCTGCTGGCGCAGTTCCCTGTGTTTGCCAAAGACGTTTTGCATGGCGATGAAAGCGTGTTTATTTTATTGCTGGCAGTGTTTTCAGTGGGGGTGGGCATAGGCTCATTGCTGTGCGAAAAGCTATCCAAAGGCTTGGTTGAGATAGGCTTAGTGCCGATTGGGGCAATCGGGCTGACGATATTTGGTGTGGATTTATCTGCCTCAAGTGCCAGTATTCATGCGGCGTTTGGCGCAGATGCTTTGCTGAGTACAGCAAGCCATTTCGCCAGCGGCATGATGCCTAGCCGCTTGCTGGCTGATATTGCGCTTATCGGCATATTTGGCGGCATTTATATCGTGCCGCTTTATACCTTGATACAGTCACGCGCTGAGAAAAGTCATCAATCTCGGGTGATTGCCGCGAACAACATCATGAATGCTTTGCTGATGGTTTTGTCGGCCGTGTTTGCGATGTTGATGTTTAAATTAGGCCTCAATATTCCACAATTATTCTTAGTCACTGCACTACTGAATTTGCTGGTGATTGCTTATTTGTGTTTACGCCAGCCTGAGTATTTCAGTCGCATGAAAAGCTGGCTGGGGCTTTAGTTATCCTCACCCAAAGTTGCCAGCATATCGGCTTGGTGCTCCGCGGCTAGCGCGCCTATCAGTTCATCCATATCACCCTCAGTAATCGCATCAATCTTATACAGCGTGAGGTTAATACGGTGGTCAGTAATACGGCCTTGCGGATAGTTGTAGGTGCGGATACGTTCTGAACGGTCGCCAGAGCCAATCAAGCTTTTACGCTCACTGGCGATTTTGGATTGTTGTGCGCGTACCTCAGCATCTTTAATCCGTGCCACCAATACGCTCATCGCTTGCGCTTTGTTTTTATGTTGGCTGCGGTCATCTTGGCACTCCACCACAATGCCTGTTGGCAAGTGAGTAATACGAACGGCAGAGTCGGTTTTATTAATGTGCTGACCACCCGCGCCACTGGCACGGTAAGTATCGATGCGGATTTCAGCAGGGTTAATCACCACATCGCTGACTTCATCGGCTTCTGGCAATACTGCAACGGTACAGGCTGAAGTGTGGATACGGCCTTGGGTTTCGGTGTCTGGCACACGTTGCACGCGGTGACCACCTGACTCAAACTTGAGTTTTGAATAAGCGCCATGACCTTCAATTTTGGCGATAATTTCTTTGTAGCCACCTACTTCTGATTCACTGGCCGAGACAATTTCTACTTTCCAGCGTTGGCGTTCAGCATAGCGTGAATACATACGGAATAAGTCACCCGCAAATAGGGCGGATTCGTCGCCACCCGTGCCTGCACGAATTTCTAAGAAGATATTGCGTTCGTCGTTAGGGTCTTTGGGTAACAACAGTTTTTGAAGTTCGTTTTCAACTTGCTCTAGCTTGGCTTTGCCATTTTCAATTTCTTCTTGCGCAAACTCTTTCATCTCAGGGTCGGTGAGCATTTTTTGCGCTTCAGCAATGTCGGCTTCGCCTTGTTCGTAAGCACGGAACTGCTCAACAATAGGCGTGATTTCAGCATGCTCTTGTGTGAGCTTGCGATAATTATCCATGTTGGATGTCGCGCCTTCACTACTTAGCAGGCGATTTAATTCATCTAAACGCTCGCTTAAAGTCGCGAGCTTTTTAATCATGGATGGTTTCATTACTGTTTCTTTGTCAAAAAATTAGGTTTTAATTTGGTAAAGCTGGCGCAAAAGCGTTTCTAGTTGCTCGTGTTCATGGCCAGAACTGTGGTTAAGCGCATGGCTAGGGGCGTGTAAAAACTTATTGGTGAGGGCATTGCTTAAGGCTTCAATCACTGCGGCGGGGTCTTCGCCTTTGGCGAGTAATTTTTGGGCTTTTTCTAGCTCAGTGAGGCGTAATTGTTCCGCTTGGTCACGAAGGGCGCGGATGGTAGGCACCGCATCCCGCGTTTTGAGCCAATGCATAAAATTTTCAACACGTTCGGTGATGATTGCTTCAGCTTCTATCGCCGCCTCTTGGCGATTGCCTAAGCCTTCTTGCACCACTTGCGCTAAGTCATCCACCGTATATAAATACACGTCATCTAGTTGCGCAACTTCAGGCTCAATATCGCGTGGTACGGCTAAATCCACCATAAAAATCGGGCGGCGTTTACGCGCTTTAATGGCGCGCTCCACCATGCCCAGCCCAACTATCGGCAATTGGCTGGCCGTGCTGGTAATCACGATATCAAATGTGGCTAAACGCTCAGGCAATTCTGACAGCAAAATCGCTTGCCCATTAAATAGATCTGCTAATTCTTCACCGCGATCTAAGGTTCTGTTGGCAACGGTCATGGAGGCTGGTTTTTGGGTGGCAATATGTTCTGCGCATAGCGTAATCATTTCGCCAGCCCCAATAAACAACACATGCTTATCTTGTAAATTGCCAAATAGTCTTTGCGCTAAACGCACAGATGCTGCCGCCATCGACAGCGAGCTTGCGCCAATATCTGTGGTAGTGCGGACTTCTTTGGCAACAGCAAAAGTACGTTGGAATAGCTTGTGTAATAAGGTGCCAACGGTGCCAGCAGTTTCGGCAATTTTTACCGCTTGTTTCATTTGCCCTAAAATTTGCGGTTCACCCAGCACCATAGAATCTAAACCAGAAGCGACGCGGAACGCATGTTTGACCGCTTCATCGCTAGGCAAGGTGTAAATGTAGGGTTGAATATTGTTGCGGTCTAGCTTGTGATATTGCGCAAGCCAAGCCAAAGCTTGTTCAGGATGAGCGGTGTTACAGTAAAGTTCGGTGCGATTACAGGTAGATAAAATCGCCGCCTCACGGACACCGTGCGCAGTTAAGTCGCGAAGCGCATGCCCCAGATGTTCATTCTGAAAGGCGACATTTTCGCGGATAGAGATTGGGGCTGTGGTGTGATTCACACCAACTGTGAATAATTGCATTTCGTAATTTTCCAGCATCCGGACTTCTTAAGCAAGAAAATAGCGCATAAGTCTGTTAATTCATGGCTAAATGCGGTTAAAATAAACGTTTTTACTGATTATAGATTCTTTACATCATGGCTAAACAATTCAGAATTGCTCCAAGTATCCTTTCAGCGAACTTTGCTAAGCTCGGTCAAGAAATCACAGACGTGATTACTTCTGGTACTGACCTCGTTCACTTTGACGTGATGGATAACCATTACGTGCCAAACTTAACGATAGGCCCCTTGGTTTGTGAATCTATTCGCGAAATCTCCAAGAACGCAGGCGCATTGATTGATGTGCATTTGATGGTTAAACCAGTGGATCGCATTATCCCTGACTTTGCCAAAGCGGGCGCTAATATTATTACTTTTCACCCAGAAGCTTCTGAGCATATTGATCGTAGTTTAGCTTTGGTGCGTGATTTAGGCTGTAAATCAGGCTTGGTATTTAACCCAGCCACGCCACTTCATTATTTAGATCATGTGATGGATAAAGTCGATATGGTGTTGTTGATGTCAGTCAACCCTGGTTTTGGCGGTCAAAAATTCATTCCTGAAACCCTGAATAAACTCCGTGCGGCACGCGCTAGAATTGATGCTTACACTGCACAAACAGGTCGTGAGATTTGGTTGGAAGTGGACGGCGGCGTGAACGTTGCCAATATTGCTGAAATCGCTCGTGCTGGTGCAGATACATTTGTGGCTGGTTCAGCCGTGTTTGGCGCAGGTAAAGACACGGATGCTAACCGTTACAACTCGATTGTTTCTGAGTTACGCGCCCAATTAGCTACAGTGTAATTTTAGGATTTAACGCAATGAAAAAATCCCAAGTGAACCCTTTTAAAGTTAAGGAAGTACCAACAAGTTGGCGATGGTGGGCTTAAACCACGCTCGCCTGTGGCGATTACGTTCACTGTTGTATTTCACTTTTAAGACTTGGGATTTTTTATGTTGCACACACTAAATCAAACAGAATTTAATGCGCTAGCCGCACAAGGCTATAACCGCATTCCCTTGGTGATTGAGACTTTTGCAGATCTTGATACACCACTCTCGCTTTACCTCAAGCTGGCTAATCAACCGTTTTCATATTTGTTGGAATCTGTGCAAGGCGGCGAGCGTTTCGGACGCTATTCCATTATTGGTTTGCCAGCCCGCACACGTATTGTGGCGCATGCTCGTGATGTGCAAGTGCTACAAGATAACCAAGTCCTTGAAAGCGCGACTGATGTTAACCCATTAGATTTCGTAAAAGCTTATCAAGCCCGCTTTAAAGTGCCGCCTTATCAAGGCTTGCCGCGCTTTACGGGTGGTTTAGCTGGCTATTTTGGCTATGATACGGTGCGCTATATTGAGCGCCGTTTAGCAGATCAGGTTAAGCCTGATGATGTGAATGTCCCTGATGTGTTGCTAATGGTGTCTGAAGAGTTAGCCGTGGTGGACAATCTCTCAGGCAAACTTTATTTTATTGTTTATGCTGACCCAGCCGAGCAAGACGCTTATCTCAAAGCAAAAAGTCGGCTGGCTGAACTGATTAAGCGTTTGCGTAAATCGGTTTCTATTCCACAAGCGCAAGCGCTTAAAGCAGAGCACGCCCAATCAGATTTTGGTGAGGCTAATTTTAAAGCCGCGGTTGAAAAAGCAAAGCGCTATATTTTTGATGGCGACATTATGCAAGTGGTGTTGTCACAACGTATGTCGCAACCATTTTACGCACCACCGCTTTCCTTGTACCGTGCGCTGCGTAGCCTTAATCCATCACCTTATATGTTTTTTTACGACATGGGCGATCATCATGTGGTTGGCGCATCCCCTGAGATTTTAGTGCGTCTTGAAGATGGCACAGTGACTGCGCGTCCAATTGCGGGCACACGCCCTCGTGGCAAAACACGGGAACAAGATTTAGCCTTGGCGGATGAGCTATTAGCCGATCCAAAAGAGCGTGCCGAGCATGTGCAATTGATGGACTTAGGCCGCAACGATGTGGGCCGTGTCGCCCAAACAGGCACAGTAAAAGTCACGGACAATATGATGATAGAGCGATATTCACACGTGATGCATATCGTTTCTAATGTAGAAGGCAAGCTTAAAGCGGGCATGGATGCGATTGATGTATTAAAAGCAACCTTCCCTGCTGGCACGGTGAGCGGCGCACCCAAAGTACGCGCCATGGAAATCATTGATGAATTAGAGCCTATCAAGCGCGGTATTTATGCTGGCGCTGTTGGCTATTTAGGGTTTAACGGCGACATGGATGTAGCGATTGCAATTCGCACCGGCGTGATTAAAAACAATATGCTCTATGTGCAAGCAGGGGCGGGCATCGTGGCGGACTCTGTGCCTGAAAGTGAATGGATGGAAACGCAGAATAAAGCGCGCGCTGTGTTGCGCGCCGCTGAATTAGTTAATTTAGGTCTAGATACTGGCCTAGAAGGTCAGGAGTAAGCCATGCTATTAATGATTGATAATTACGACTCCTTTACCTACAACCTAGTGCAATACTTGGCTGAGCTTGGTCAAGATGTGCAGGTTTACCGTAATGATGAAATTGATTTGGCAAAGATAAAATCGCTTAATCCAGACCATATTGTGATTTCCCCTGGCCCATGTACGCCAAATGAAGCTGGCATTTCTGTGCCGCTGATCCATGAGTTTGCAGGCAAGATTCCTTTGCTTGGTGTGTGTTTAGGTCACCAAAGCATAGGTCAAGCCTTTGGCGGCAAAATCGTGCATGCAAAACAATTGATGCACGGTAAGACCTCTTTAATTCACCATAAAAATATCGGTGTGTTTAAAGATTTGCCTAACCCTTATACTGCAACGCGCTACCATTCATTGGTGATAGAACGCGAAAGCATCCCTGATTGCCTTGAAATCACTGCATGGACTGATGATGGCGAGATTATGGGCGTGCGTCATAAAACCTTAGCGGTGGAAGGGGTGCAATTCCATCCTGAGTCTATTCTGACCGAATACGGTCATGAGCTACTCAATAACTTTTTGAAAGCCTACTAATGGTTTTTAAAGACGTGCTTAGTCAATTGCTTGAGCGTCATGATTTGACGCAAGCGACGATGTTGGCTGTGATGCGTCAGGTGATGCAAGGTGAACTAACGCCTGCACAAATTGCTGCTTTATTGATCGCGCTGAGAGCCAAAGGCGAAACGGTAGATGAAATTACTGCCGCTGCCATGGTAATGCGCGAGCTTTCTACAAAAGTGGATGTTCAAGACCACAGTCATTTAATCGACACCTGCGGTACAGGCGGTGACGGTATTCAGACTTTTAATGTTTCAACTGCCTGTGCGTTTGTGGCAGCTGCGGCTGGTGCCAGCGTGGCAAAACATGGCGGTCGCTCGGTTTCATCGACTTGCGGAAGCGCTGATGTATTGGAAGCGCTGGGCGTCAATGTTAAACAAACGCCAGCGCAAGTAGCGGAATGCGTGAATACCATCGGGATTGGTTTTATGTTTGCGCCCAACCATCACAGCGCCATGCAATATGCCGCGCCTGTGCGCCGTGAGCTTGGGGTGCGGACTTTATTTAATCTGCTAGGCCCGATGACCAATCCAGCGACTGCGCGTCGTCAAGTCATGGGCGTGTTCGATAAAAGCCTGACTGGCAAACTTGCAAAAGTGTTGCAGCAATTAGGTAGTGAGCATGTGCTGGTGGTACATGGTGCTGATGGCATGGATGAAATTTCATTCACGGGTGATACTTTTGTGGCTGAACTCAAAAACGGTCAAGTCACCGAATATACTATTCATCCCAGCCAATTAGGTTTGGCTGTTCACAGCTTAAAAGAGATTCAAATCCAAAACGCAGCAGAATCTAAAGCGATGATTTTAGATGTGTTAAATGGCAAGCAAGGCGCAGCCAGAGATATCGTGCTGATGAATGCAGGTGCAGCGATTTATGTTTCTGGCCTAGCAACTAGCCTGCAAGCGGGTGTAGAAAAAGCGGCGGCGGTGATTGATAGCGGTGCGGCACTAGCAAAGCTCAACCAATTAATCTCATATTCAAACAAAGTTAATACTCAATCCTAGCTTAATAAAGGCTGATGCATGTCTGATATTCTCAATAAAATCCTTGAAACTAAACGCCAAGAAGTGGCGGCGGCAAAAGCAATCAAGTCGTTAGATGATTTGCGTGTAGAAGCCTACAACCAAGATGATCCAAGAGATTTCGTGGGCAATATTTTCGATAAAGTAGCAGCAGATTTGCCCGCAGTGATTGCTGAAATTAAAAAAGCTAGCCCATCAAAAGGCGTGATTCGTGAAAACTTTAATCCCGCAGAAATCGCTAAATCTTACGAAAAAGGCGGTGCGGCTTGCTTGTCTGTGTTGACCGATAAACAGTATTTTCAAGGCTCCGCTGAGTATTTAAAACAAGCCCGTGCCGCTTGTAAGCTGCCAGTGCTACGTAAAGATTTTATGATAGACCCTTACCAAGTCTATGAAGCGCGTGCCATGGGCGCTGATTGTATTTTGCTGATTGTGGCGGCGCTTGAACTGGCGCAAATGCGTGAATTAGAAGAGCTCTCTCACGATTTAGGCATGGCGGTGTTGGTGGAAGTGCATGATGGCGATGAGCTTGAACTGGCCTTGCAATTAGAAACGCCGCTTATCGGCATTAACAACCGTAACTTGCGCACTTTTGATGTGACTTTAGAAACCACCTTGCAACTATTAAAGCAGTTGCCTGATGACCGCTTTGTGGTCACTGAATCAGGAATTTTTACGCCTGAAGATGTGGCCTTGATGCGTAGCAACCATGTGCATGCCTTCTTGGTGGGTGAAGCATTTATGCGTCAGCCAGACCCAGGTGCCGAACTTGCGCGGGTTTTTGCAGCACCAACTTCAGCCTGTTCAGCTTAATTGCGCTAGAGGATTCATTATGTCAAACGATCATCAACAGTTCTTAGCCATCCGCCCACGCCGTATGCGTAAAGATGAATTTTCTCGCCGTTTAATGCGTGAACATGTGCTGACCAGCAATGATCTGATTTATCCAGTGTTTGTGCTCGAGGGTGAAGGCCGCACAGAAGAAGTTGCTTCTATGCCGGGCGTGCAGCGCCAAAGTCTGGATATACTGCTTAAAACTGCTGCCGAGTGCGTTGCACTTGGTATTCCTGCGATTGCCTTATTTCCAGTGGTGCCACAGGAATTTAAAAGCCTAGATGCCAAAGAAGCATTTAATCCAAAAGGCTTGGTGCCGCGCACAGTACAAGCATTAAAAGCGGCCTTTCCTGATTTAGGTGTGATTACCGATGTGGCTTTAGACCCTTATACCACGCATGGCCAAGACGGTTTAATTGATGACACAGGCTATGTGCTCAATGATGAAACAGTCGCGGTTTTGGTTAAGCAAGCGCTTTGCCATGCCGCCGCTGGTGCTGATGTAGTGGCACCTTCTGACATGATGGATGGACGGATAGGCGCGATTCGTGACGCGCTTGAAACACAAGGCCATATTTACACGCGGATTTTGGCCTACTCAGCTAAGTACGCTTCGGCTTTTTATGGCCCTTTTCGTGATGCGGTAGGCTCATCTGCCAACTTAGGCAAAGGCAATAAATACAATTATCAAATGGACCCAGCCAACTCAGACGAAGCGATTAAAGAAGTCGCTTTAGATATTGAAGAAGGTGCGGACATGGTGATGGTCAAGCCTGGCATGCCTTATCTAGACATCGTTCGCCGTGTCAAACAAGAGTTTGGCGTGCCGACTTATGCTTATCATGTCAGTGGTGAATATGCGATGTTAAAAGCCGCCGCCCAAAATGGCTGGCTGGATGAAAAAGCCTGTGTGTTAGAAGCAATGCTTGGCTTTAAGCGCGCTGGGGCAGATGGTATTTTGACTTACTATGCGATGGATATTGCGCGCTGGCTTAAATAGCCAACAAGTTTTTTAATCCTGCGGTATCCAATCGGTCTGAATTACCGCCAGTAACAACGCTTTTGGTTGAAAAGCGCATATCGTTAAACTCAAAAACACTGAGTTTAATTAAGCCATTAGGCCCTTCAAGCGTAAACATGGGCACTTTCATACGCTCGCCGCCTTTTTTCTCTCCCGCTTTTCTGTCGCGAATGCGATAAGACTTATCCTTGCTATCGTAAGGAATTTGCTGGTTTAGCAAGAAAATTTCCACATCTTTGGCACTATCTGCAAATAAATGAATATGCGTTTCAGCATATTGACCCGCAGTGCCATCCAATACGCTACCCGTTAAGTGGGGATTAAAACGCGCAAAGATTTCCATGGTGGTTAGCGCATCTTGACGCAGTTGACGTAAAGCTTGTGGCTGGTTGTCGCCATTAAAGATTTCGTCACACCCGTATTCGCCCGTGCAACTTTTGCCATTCTTGCTAATTGGCAACTTGGTATTCATATTTCCAGTGTTGGAAATGGTATAATACTGCATTTTATCCCGCATCAATCGACGAGACATCAATGGAAGAATAAGGTCGCCGCCGGAACTACGAGTCAAAATGCCGATCTGCGTATAATTCGATGGAGGACCGCGTGACTCCACATTCACG
>JBMSSY010000030.1:0-13429 GCA_049424605.1 Candidatus Methylopumilus sp. | reverse complement strand
AAGCTGGCGTTATTAAACTAGACAACATGGCTGAATCAAAAGTAGCGATGGTGTTTGGTCAAATGAATGAACCACCAGGTAACCGTTTACGCGTTGCTTTGTCAGGTTTAACCATGGCTGAAAAATTCCGTGACGAAGGCCGTGATATCTTGTTCTTCGTGGACAACATCTACCGTTACACATTGGCTGGTACTGAAGTATCAGCTTTGCTAGGTCGTATGCCATCAGCTGTGGGTTATCAACCAACATTGGCAGAAGAAATGGGCCGCTTACAAGAACGTATTACATCAACTAAAGTTGGTTCTATTACTTCTATTCAAGCGGTTTACGTTCCTGCGGATGACTTGACTGACCCATCACCAGCAACAACATTCCAACATTTGGACTCAACAGTTGTGTTGTCACGTGACATCGCTTCATTGGGTATTTACCCAGCGGTTGACCCACTTGACTCTACATCACGTCAATTGGATCCACTCGTGGTTGGTGAAGAGCATTATGCTGTTGCACGTAGCGTTCAACAAACACTACAACGTTACAAAGAATTGCGCGACATTATCGCGATTCTTGGTATGGACGAGTTGGCACCAGAAGATAAATTGGCTGTTGCCCGTGCACGTAAGATCCAACGTTTCTTGTCACAACCTTTCCACGTAGCTGAAGTGTTTACTGGCGCACCAGGTAAGTACGTGCCATTGAAAGACACAATCAAAGGCTTCAAGGGTATTGTGAATGGTGATTACGATCACTTGCCAGAACAAGCGTTCTACATGGTTGGTGCAATTGAAGAAGCTGTAGAAAAAGCTAAAACTCTGTAATCTGCTATATAAACTAGCTAAAACAGACAGAAAGCATATAGGTAACTAAATATGGCAACAACAATACAAATCGATGTAGTCAGTGCTGAAGAATCCATTTTCTCAGGTGAGGCAGAATTCGTTGTCGCACCTGCGTTAATGGGTGAAGTTGGTATTTATCCACGTCACACACCTATGCTTACAACTATTAAGCCAGGTGCGTTACGGATTAAATTAGCAGCAGGCGAAGAACAATTAATCTTTATTTCTGGCGGCATTCTAGAGGTTCAACCAGGTTTAGTGACTGTGCTGGCGGATACTGCTATTCGCGGTCATGATTTGGATGAAGCAAAAGCCTTAGAAGTTAAACGTCTTGCTGAAGAAACCTTGAAGAGCAATGCAAGTGAAGTGAATTACGCATTAGCCCAAAGCGAGTTGGTTGAAGCCTTGGCTCAACTACAAGCCATCGCTAAATTACGTAAAACCACTCACTAAGCTAAGATTGTTAATAGCAAAAAGAAAGGCGGCCTTGGCTGCCTTTTTTGTTATGTAAGCCCGATTCCATTACAATGAAACCCATCACGCAAAACCAAAAGCCATCATATCGATTATGAGTACAAAAAATCTAAACATCGTGATTCTTGCTGCGGGTAAAGGCACGCGTATGCAATCTTTAATGCCTAAAGTATTGCATCGCCTAGCAGGAAAAGCATTGTTACAACACGTAATTGATGCCGCCAAACAGCTCAGCCCCAGCAAGATAGTGGTGGTATACGGCTATGGTGGCGATGCTGTACCTCATGCTTTTGCACATGAAAATATCATCTGGGTTGAGCAAAAAGAACAGTTGGGTACTGGTCATGCGGTGTTACAAGCGGCCTCACACTTGGATGACGATGCGACCACGCTTATTTTATTGGGTGATGTACCTTTGCTTAATCAGCAAGCTTGTTCAGCCTTGCTAGATAAAACGGACGCCCTTGGTTTGATGACAGTAAACAAACAAAACCCAACAGGCTATGGGCGTATTGTGAGAGATACCCAACATCAGATATTAGCCATTGTTGAGCACAAAGATGCCACGGCACAGCAAAGAACAATCACAGAAGTAAATACCGGCATAATTGCTGCCAACAATGCAAATTTAAAGGGCTGGCTAAGCCGCATTAACAACAATAATGCACAGGCTGAATATTATCTGACAGATATCGTAGCCATGGCGGTGAGCGATGGCTGTAATGTGGCGTCTGAAATAAGCGAAGATGAAGCCTCAGTCGAAGGCGTTAACTCAAAAGCAGATTTAGCCAATTTGGAGCGTGTTTATCAAACGCGCTATGCCGCAGCGCTGATGCAAGCTGGCGCAAGCTTGGCAGACCCCTGCCGCATTGATGTGCGAGGTGAATTAACAGTTGGTAAGGACGTTGAAATTGATGTTGGCTGTGTGTTTGAGGGCCAAGTGACCTTGGCCGATCAAGTAAAAATAGGCCCCTATTGCGTCATTAAAAACAGTAGCATTGGCAAAGGCACTACTATTGCGGCCTTTAGCCATATTGATCAAGCCAAGGTACAAGCCGATTGTCGAATAGGCCCATATGCTCGCTTGCGTCCGGGGGCAGAAATTGCCGATACAGCGCATATCGGCAATTTTGTTGAGGTCAAAAACAGTCAAGTAGGTGCTGGCTCTAAAGTGAACCATTTGAGCTATGTGGGCGATGCCAGCATCGGTAAAAACGTCAATATTGGGGCGGGTACTATTACTTGCAATTATGATGGCGTGAATAAATATAGAACGGTCATTGAAGATAACGTATTTATTGGCTCAGATACTCAGTTAGTTGCGCCTGTGGTGATTGGTGAAGGTGCTACAATTGCGGCTGGTTCAACCATTACCAAAAATGCGCCTGCAGGCCAATTAACCTTCTGTAGAGCAAAAGAGCAGAAGAGTCTCGCTGGCTGGAAACGACCAGTTAAAAAATAATGAGAGTTTGATTAGAAAGTAAAATATGTGTGGCATTGTTGGCGCTATTGCAAATAGAAATATCGTTGCAACTTTGATTGAAGGCTTAAGCCGTCTGGAGTATCGCGGCTATGATTCAGCAGGGATTGCGGTACTAAACGAACAGTCGATTGAACGTGTTCGTGCGGTTGGGCGCGTTGCTGCCATGACTGACAAAGCCAATGAGGTAAACTTAAGTGGACAGCTAGGCATAGGCCACACACGTTGGGCTACGCACGGTGGTGTTACCGAAAGCAATGCACATCCACACGTATCACAAGGTGAAATTGCTGTTGTGCATAACGGTATTATCGAAAATCATGATGAGCAACGTGATCGATTAGCAAAATTGGGTTATGTGTTTGAATCACAAACCGACACCGAAGTCATCGCCCATCTTATCCACTATTATCACAAGCAAGGCTTAAGCTTGCTTGCCGCCACTCAACAGGCCGTGACGGAGTTAAGGGGTGCATTTGCTATTAGCGTGATTTCGGTTAAAGAGCCGAATGCCATGATTACTGCGCGCTTTGGCTGTCCGTTATTGGTGGGTCTAGGCGAAGGTGAAAATTTCATTGCTTCAGATGTTTCCGCCGTGTTGTCAGTTACTCGTAAAGTTATGTATTTAGAAGATGGTGACGTTGCAGAAATTCGTCGTGATGGCGTCACAGTATTTGGCGCAGATTGTAAACCGGTTAGCCGCAAAGTCCATATGAGTGATGTTTCTTTAGCCTCAATGGAATTAGGCCCATACGCACACTTCATGCAAAAAGAAATCCATGAGCAACCACGTGCACTCACCGATACAATCGAAGCTTTAATTGATGACAATCAGTTCTCCCCTGCTTTATTTGGTGAAGGCGCAGAGAAAATTTTCAATGAAATAGATAGCATTCTGATATTGGCGGCGGGTACAAGCTATTATGCAGCGCTCACCGCAAAATATTGGATTGAAGATATAGCCAAGCTACCAACCAGTGTAGAAATTGCCAGTGAATATCGCTACCGCCAGTCTGTACCTAACCCTAAGCAATTAATTGTTACCATTTCACAATCGGGCGAAACCCTCGATACCATGGAAGCGCTTAAGCATGCAAAATCGCTAGGACAACATCTAAGCTTAGCGATTTGTAATGTACAAGAAAGCGCGATTCCACGTGCTTCAGCGCTGGTTTTCTATACACGAGCAGGCGCTGAGATTGGCGTGGCGTCTACCAAAGCATTTACAACGCAATTGGTCGCCCTATTCACCTTGGCGGCTACCTTAGCGAAACAGCGTGGTCTGCTTGATCATGCGCAAGAGCATCAATACCTAAACGCACTTCGTCAATTAGCGGTGAGCGTGCAGCATGCGTTAAACCTAGAGCCGCAAATTCGTGAATGGGCAAAAGCTTTTGCCAATAAACAGCATGCCCTATTTTTAGGTCGTGGTATTCATTATCCAATCGCCTTGGAAGGCGCGCTCAAGCTTAAAGAGATTTCATACATACACGCTGAGGCTTACCCTGCGGGTGAGCTAAAACATGGCCCATTGGCGCTTGTGGATAGCGATATGCCTATCGTTGTGATCGCGCCTAATGATGCATTACTCGAGAAGGTGAAATCCAATATGCAAGAAGTGGCGGCGCGTGGTGGTCAGCTCTTTGTATTTGCTGATGCTGACAGCCATTTCGCTGAAAGTGAAGGGGTACACGTTATCCGTACACCTCGTCATGTTGGCGTGCTTTCACCAATTCTGCATACCATCCCAGTACAGATGCTTGCCTACCACGCAGCCTTGCTAAAAGGTACAGATGTAGATAAGCCGCGTAATCTTGCAAAATCTGTCACCGTTGAATAAGTTTTCTGTACTGAATCATCATATGGAAAAGTATACGCAACTCACTCATCTGCCCTTGGGTGGCAGGTTAACAGAGCGATTTAAATGCTAACGCATATTCAACGTATCCATGGCCGTCATCGCCATCAACTGCGTGCTTTACTCCGTTTTTTAACCTATTTATTGGCTTTCTTTCTTACCGCGATTGCTTATTGGATAGCCGATAATTTCGGCGAGCCATCTTTAGAGCAAGTGCTGTACCACGCTCAGTTTGGCATGGACGGTTTAGTTGATACTGATACTGCACTGATTAAAAGTTTCTTAACTTGGTGTATTGCCTTACCAGCGGGCTTGTCTTTGCTGCTGGTGTTAATAGAGTCGTCTATTGCTTTATTTCTCACCCATGGCTCTACACATTGGCTGACTAGACCGGTCCGTGCGGCCAATATTCATGTGGTTAAAGTGTTTTATTGGTTTATCAACCACCGCGCACCACTATATGTGTTGATTGCTTCTGCCACTTATTTTTGTATTCAATTTTCGGTGACTGCTTTTGTGCATAACCAATTCGGCAAAGATTATTTTGCCGCACATTATGTCTATCCAGCTAAGGTAAAAGTCGAGGCAATCAAGCCAAAAAACTTAGTCTTAATCTACGTTGAAAGTATGGAAGATACTTACAAAGACCCTAAGATTTTCGGCAAGAATTTATTAACTAGCTTAGACCATTTAAATGGCGTGAGTTTTGCTCGTTATAAGCAAGCACCAGGCACTGGTTGGACGATTGCTGGTATTACCTCAACGCAGTGCGGCCTGCCTCTCAAAAGCGTGAGTTTGTATGATGGCAACGACCAAGGTGAAAACATTAAATCATTCCTACCCAACGCCGTTTGTTTGGGAGACATTTTGCATAATGCGGGTTATTACAATGTTTATATGGGGGGAGATGCCTTAGCCTTTTCGGGCAAGGGTAAGTTCTTCCAAGACCATCACTATGATGAGGTGTATGGGCGAGAGGAATTAAAAGGAAAGCGCACCGATAAGGATATGAATTTTTGGGGGCTTTACGATGATGATTTATTGGACTTAGTCAAAGCTAAGTTAATTAAACTACATGCCGAGAACAAGCCATTTAATCTGACTTTTACCACCATAGATACGCATGGCCCAGATGGGCATTTCTCCAAATATTGCAAAGCGCATGGCATTAAAGATTTTGATGGGATTGTGGAGTGCACATCCAATCAGGTTGCCGAGTTTGTGCAGTTTATGCGGCAGAAAAAATATTTTAAAGATACCAATGTCGTTATTTTGGGCGACCATTTGGCGATGGAAAATCCCGTTTACGATAAGCTAGAAAAGGTTAAAGAACGTCACGTGTTTAATGCGCTGATTTCGACTAAACCAGCGATTAAAAATCGTGATGATGTCTTGCATTTTGATATGTTCCCGACCATTTTGGAGTTTATCGGTTTTAAAGTTGAAGGCGGTAAATTGGGATTGGGCTATACCGCGATTTCAAAAGAGTTAGATATGCCGCCAGCCAATGAGTTTGAAGAAATGAATCAAGACTTACTCAATCAATCAGACGAGTATTTAGCGCTCTGGCGTAAGCAAGAAATTAAAGCCAATCCCAATTAGCATGCGCTTTGCGAGGCGCATGCTTCATCATGTAATCCCATAAAAAGGCGGGCAAAAATCTCATTAGCCTTGCCAGCACGCCCATTTGCCATGGAATAACCACAAAACGCCTTTTACTTTCGATGGCACGGGCAAATTTTTTGGCTGCTACATCAGGCGCCATTAAAAATGGCATGGGGTATTGGTTAATATCCGTCATTGGGGTTTTGATGTAACCGGGTGCAATCGTTGTGACATTGATACCGCTTAGGCTTAGCTCAACACGCAGACTTTCTAGGTAAGCAATCGCGGCGGCTTTGGATGCACTATAAGCCCCCGCCCCTGGCAATCCTCTAATGCCAGCAACACTAGCAATACCCACCAAGCTTCCTTTGCCTGCCTGTTTCATGGCATTGATAAAGGGTTGAAAAGTATGCACCATGCCGAGCAAATTAATATCCATTACCGCTTTGAAAGTGTGAATATCGTCTTTGTTTTCTGTCAGTGTGCCAGCGCTTACGCCAGCATTTGCAATCACAATATCTGGTACGCCAAAGCGGGCAATAAACTCATGCGCGGCTTTTTCTAAAGCGCCTGCATCCCGCACGTCTAGGGCATAGACCGCCGTTTGGGTTGCTAAGGAATGTTGGAGGGAATCTAATAAGTCGGCACGACGGGCAATTAAGCCAATGATGGCGCCTTGTTTAGCATAGTGCTGAGCGAGAGCTTGCCCTATGCCACTTGAGGCGCCAGTGATAAAAACTTTAAGTACTGACACGGTTTTGTGACTTTACTTATTTTTTGGCAGCTTTGTCTTTGCGGACGTTTTCGATGATGTAATTAGCAACATTAAACACTTCTTGATTGCCGCCAGCCATGGTCACAGAGGTGATATATTTGCCATCGATAATAAAAGATGGAACACCTGTGGCACCAGAAGCACGGAAGATTTGTGCTGCTTGATTAAGCTTGGTATTAAGTGAAAAAGAGTTAAATTCGGTTTCCACTTTTTTACGGTCTAAGCCACTTTCCTTGGTAATCCAGTCAATGGTTGCACGCTCATCATTAGGTAAAAAAGCTTTTTGCTTATGTAAAGCGTCAAAAAGTTTGCTGTGTAATTTCTCTGTTAATCCTAATGATTCCATCACATAGTAAGCTTTAGCCATCGGCGCCCAATCAGGACGTGGTAAGCCAGGTACGCGCTTGAAAGTAACGTCTTTAGGTAAGGTTTTTACCCAAGCGGCAAGCTGTGGTTCTAAAGCGTAGCAATGAGGGCATCCGTACCAAAACAATTCGGTGACTTCGATTTTGGTAGGATTGTCAGTTGGGATCACTTGCACGGTTGGGCTAAATTCAGTGCCGTTTTGTGGTACATCCGCCATCACGGCTGTAGAAATAAGCAACATGATTGCTGTCATTATTTTTTTCATACTTTTATCCTTAAAAATATTTAAAACTTTTTAATTAACGTATCGCCAACGCTTTGGCTGACACTACTGTGTTGAACTAGTATTGACTTTAATTAGGTCAGGTTTGAAGCCATTTTCTACCAAATCACTTCTGGTCTTGGTGATTTGTGAGGTATCTGCAAAAGGGCCAACCCGCACTCTGTGTAGCACGCCTTTTTCTGGAGTGCTGACCGTTTGAATAATCGCTTCTAAGCCAAGCAATGCCAGCTTAGCTTTGACGTTGTCAGCCTCTTCCTCAGTTTTAAACGCACCCACTTGTAGAAAGTAGCTTTCTTTTGCTTGGGGATTATTTTCTAACTGTTTAATTTCTTGTTCAGTCACTTTAGATTCGTTGCCCGGCAAGATATTGTAGTACTCAAAGCGATCTTTGGTTGGTGCCTCATCGGCGGCTTTAGTTCCTTTTTTAGCATCTACCGGCTCGTTTGATTCAATGGTGACAGCAGGCGCGGATTTAGCGCTAAAAGGGCTTTCGCCACCTTTGATGTAAATAGTAAATGCTACCGCAATGGCCACGCCAATGAGTAAGCCTACGATTAAACCAGTGAGAAATGTGTTGGGATTTTTCTCTGGTTTAGGTGGTGCGGGCTTGTAGTCTATGCTCATGTTGATATCCAGTTAATGACTGATTAAATTAAACAATCCTTACATTTTATTGGGTGCGTTAACACCTAATAATTGCAGGCCATTTTGTAAAACTTGTTGTGTTGCTTTGATTAAGGCTAAACGCGCTAATTTAGTGGTTTCATCTTCCACCAAGATTTTATGCTCATTGTAAAAGCTGTGTAAATCGCTTGCTAAGTCTTTTAAGTAATTAGCAATAGTATGCGGTGCTAAATCATTTGCGGCATTTTCAACTACCTCAGGGAACTCGCTTAAGCGCTGCATCAAGGCCGCATCATGAGCACTATTAAGCGGGCTTAAATCTGCGCTTGCTAAGCTTTTAGCATCGCCGTTCCATTGCGCCAGCACGCTGCAAATACGTGCATGGGCGTATTGAATGTAATACACAGGATTGTCGTTGGTTTGTGCACGCGCTAAATCAATATCAAAAATAAGTTGTGAGTCTGCGCGCCGCGCTGCCAAGAAATATCGTGTGGCATCACAGCCCACCTCTTCGATTAAGTCGCGTAGCGTGACATAACTACCGGCACGTTTTGAAAGTTTAACTTCTTCACCACCGCGCATGACGGTGACCATTTGATGTAATACATAATCAGGCCAGCCTTGCGGGATGCCGACATTTAAGGCCTGCAAGCCAGCTCGTACACGGGTGATGGTGCTGTGGTGGTCAGCGCCCTGTTCGTTAATCACGCGGTCAAAACCACGATTCCACTTGTCTACATGGTAAGCCACATCAGGAACAAAGTAGGTATAGCCACCATCAGTTTTACGCATCACACGGTCTTTGTCATCACCAAACTCTGTGGTGCGTAACCAGAGCGCGTCATCTTGTTCGTATGTGTGACCACTGGCGATTAAACTTTGCACAGTGTTTTCAACTTTACCATCGGTGTACAGCGCAGATTCCAGTGAAAATACATCGAATTTGATTTGGAAGGCTTTTAAATCTAAATCTTGCTCGTGGCGTAAATAAGCCACAGAGAAGGCGCGAATAGACTCGGCATCTTCTACATCGCCAGTCGCGGTGACTGCCATATCGTCGGCAACAATGGTTGCTTTACTCAAGTAAGCTTTGGCAACGTCAGCGATATAATCGCCACGGTAGCCAGCTTCTGGCCAGAGTGGATCATCTGGTGTCACACCGCGACAACGCAATTGCACCGAGTGGGTAAGGTTATCAATCTGCGCGCCAGCATCGTTATAGTAAAATTCACGGGTAACCGACCAGCCGTTGGCATCAAGTAAACGCGCTAAACAGTCGCCGACTGCCGCGCCACGCCCATGACCAACGTGTAGAGGCCCAGTTGGATTGGCTGACACAAACTCCACTTGCACTTTACGACCTTGGCCGATGTTGTTATGCCCAAATTTTTCGCCTTGTGCGGCAATTAAGGCAATAATGGCTTGCTTTGCATTCGCGCCAAGATAGAAATTGATAAAGCCTGCGCCCGCGATTTCTACTTTTTCAATATAAATAGAGGTTGGCAGTGCTTGGATTAAGCTTTCTGCGATGGCGCGTGGATTTAGGCGTAATGGCTTAGCAAGCAACATGGCTAAGTTGCTTGAAAAATCGCCATGGTCTTTATTTTTTGGACGCTCAAGCTGAATCGCTAAATTAGACGCATCAAAATCAGCGTTTTTTGTTAAGCTTTTTGCGGCTTGTGCCAGTAATTCGGTAAGATGTGCTTTCAAGGCAGAATATCTAAGAGGTATAAAAGGTGTATTTTAACTCATTGAGTGCTTGCGCTCATCCCCTATTCCATTTTATCTAGTGTTTACCTAGCGTTAATGCAAAAAAATATTCTTCAAATTGCCTTGGACCTGCCTTTAGACCGACTTTTCGATTATCTCGATAGCGGTTTTCAAGTGCAAATTGGTCAGCGTGTCCTCGTGCCTTTTGGCGCACGTAAAGTCGTAGGCGTAGTCGTTGGCATTACCGATACCAGTGATTTCGCTATTGAAAAGCTTAAAGCAATCACTCAGGTTTTTGATGATGAACCGCCGCTGGATGCTGATACTTTTGCGCTTTTAAGATTTTGTGCGGATTATTACCAATATCCATTTGGTCAGGCTTTATTAGCAAGCTTGCCAACAAGACTGCGGCAAACCGAGCCTGCGGTTTCGCGAAAACAGTTTTTATACGCCTTGTCGCCGCAAGGTTTGCAAGTCAATATTGATGACATTGCCGCGCGCCAAGGAGTGCAACGCAAGATTTTTACCGCACTGCAACAAGGGCCGCTAACCGAGGCGCTACTTAAAGAGATTTCTGCAAGCTGGCGAACGGCAATAGAGGTTTTTCGGCAAAAAGGCTGGATTTATGCCGAGCAAGTTTTAGCAGGGTTTCGTTCGAACAAAGCACCAGTGCCACCGCCAATCCTTAATGAAGAACAAACCTTGGCGGTTAATCAGGTGATTGCAAATAAGCATCACTTTAAACCGTTTTTATTACACGGCATTACGGGTAGCGGTAAAACAGAAGTGTATATGCAAATTCTGCAACAGATTTTGACGGATGAGCATAGTCAGGCTTTGGTGCTGGTGCCAGAAATTAACCTGACGCCGCAGCTAGAAGCGCGCTTTAGAAATAGATTGCCTCAGTTTCCTTTGGTCTCGCTACACAGCAATCTCAGCGAGAGCGAGCGCTTACAAAATTGGCGTTTGGCACAATCAGGGCAAGCTAGAATTATTATTGGCACACGTTTAGCGGTATTCACCCCCATCCCCAACTTAAAAGTTGTTTTGGTTGATGAGGAGCATGATGGCTCGTATAAACAGCAAGACAGTATGCGCTACCATGCCCGTGATGTTGCCATGGTGCGCGCTCAGCGCAATAAAGTGCCGATTGTGATGGGTAGCGCCACCCCAGCGCTTGAAACTTGGCATAACGCGCAAACAGGCAAATACGCGCTACTCAGTTTGAATCATCGTGCGGTCGATCAATCTGCACTGCCAAATATTCGATGTATTGATACCACGAAACAAGCAAGCACCAATGGACTCACCCCTGTGCTGGTGAATGCCATGCGTGAGCGTTTAGATAAGGGTGAGCAAAGCCTGTTATTTATTAATCGGCGTGGCTATTCTCCCGTGTTGCTATGCAGTGCTTGTCATTGGATAGCGCCCTGTATGCGCTGTAGTAGTCGTTTGGTGGTGCATCTTAAGCAAGGCCGTTTACGTTGCCATCATTGTGGTCATGAGCAAAAAATTGTTCGGCAGTGCCCGAGTTGTGGCAATGCGGATTTGCATCCAACCGGTCATGGTACACAGCGTTTGGAGGAGACCTTAAAGCAATTATTCCCTAGCGCTAAGATACAGCGAGTAGACCGCGATAGCACCAGTCGTAAAGAAGCGCTCAATGATATTTTGACCGCCGTACATGCCAACGAAATTGATATTTTAATCGGCACGCAAATGCTGGCTAAGGGGCATGACTTTCCTAATCTCACCCTAGTCGGTGTGATTGATACGGATAGCGCATTATTTAGCCCAGATTTTAGAGCGGCAGAACGTTTATTCGCGCAATTGATGCAGGTTTCTGGCCGCGCTGGTCGCGCCGAAAAAGCAGGAGAAGTGCTGATACAAACTGCATTCCCAAGCCATCATTTATTTAACGCCTTGCGCAGCCAAGACTACCCTGCTTATGCACAAACCCTGCTACAAGAACGCGAAATGGCGCAATTCCCGCCCTTCTGCTACTTGGCTTTATTGCGGGCAGAGGCTAGCAACTATCGTGATGTAGAAGTTTTTTTGAACTTTGCTTTTGAGCTAGCGCGTAGCCTGAGCCAACAAGTGCTGAGCTATGATCCTATGCGTGCGCAAATGGAAAAGCTTAAAGGCATGGAGCGTGGGCAAATACTCATGCAAGCAACCCAGCGCGGCGCCTTGCAGAAACTACTCGCCGCGCTTACGCCGCAATTACGTGCAAGTAAATTGGCGACGAAAGTGCGTTGGAGTGTGGATGTGGATCCGATGGAGTTTTAGCTCTGGTGATATTGAGGGCTTAATTCTCTTACCGCCGTCATCATTGCCAAAGCGTTTTCTGGTGGCGTCCACTGCGTGATGCCATGCCCAAGATTAAACACATGACCATGACCTTTGCCGTAGCTTGCCAAAATGGTGGCCACTTCTTTTTCAATGGCTTCAGGTGTGGAGAGCAAAATCGCTGGATCCATATTGCCTTGAAGCGCGACTTTAGCGCCAACTCGTTGACGTGCCTCACCAATATTAACCGCCCAATCTAAGCCTAAGGCATCTGCGCCGATGGCGGCTTGTGCTTCTAGCCATAAGGCACCGCCTTTGGTAAAGACAATACTAGGTACTTTTTTGCCTTCTGCGGCTTTGCTTAGTCCGTTGACGATTTTTTGCATATAAGCGAGTGAAAACTCTTGGTAGGCGTTATGTGAAAGTGCTCCGCCCCAAGAATCAAAAATCATTACCGCTTGAGCGCCTGCCGCAATCTGCGCGTTGAGATATTGAATCACGGTTTGCGCTGTGGTTTCTAAAATATGATGTAACAAATCAGGGCGTGCATAGGCCATTTTTTTGATTGTTAAGAAGTCGGTGCCGCCTTTGCCTTCGACCATATAAGTGGCAAGCGTCCACGGGCTGCCTGAAAATCCAATCAGTGGTACACGACCATCTAAGGTTTGACGAATTTGGCTGACTGCATCAAACACGTATTGCAGCTTTGCCATATCTGGCACAACCAGTTTTTTAATGTCGGCTTCTTGTTGCAAGGTGCGTTCAAATTTTGGGCCTTCGCCCTCCTCAAAATAAAGACCTAAGCCCATTGCATCCGGCACAGTCAAAATATCGGAGAATAAAATAGAGGCATCAAGTAATGGATAGCGATCTAAAGGCTGTATGGTGACTTCGGTTGCAAAGTCAGGGTTTTTGCAAAGCTGTAAAAAGCTACCTGCTGTTTTGCGGCTTTCGCGATACTCTGGTAAGTAACGCCCTGCTTGGCGCATCATCCAAACAGGGGTGTACTCTGTGGGTTCGCGCATCAGCGCTTTTAGGAAGGTATCGTTTTTTAATGTCGTCATTTTTTATCTTTTAAAAAATTAAATAATTAAAAAAGGGTGCTTAGCACCCATTTCTTTTACGC
>JBMSSY010000029.1:0-13464 GCA_049424605.1 Candidatus Methylopumilus sp. | reverse complement strand
TACGTGACAAAGTAGCGTCTTCAGTTGGCGCCACTGTCAGGGATTCAATATTGTAAGCACGTGCTGAAAACAAGCCTGCAACGCGTGAAAGTGCGCCAGCTTCGTTTTCCATCAGTAGAGAAATAATATGTTTCATCTTAGCCTTCAATCTCATTGGCAGCATCGTTGGCATTAGCATCTGAGCCTAAAATCATTTCAGATAAGCCTTTGCCATTTGGCACCATGGGGAACACGTTTTCTTTTTGGTCTGTTAAAAAGTTCATAAACACAAACTTGTCTTTCATGGCGAAGGCATCTTGCAAGGCACCTTCAACATCGCTTGGTTTTTCAATGTTCATACCAACGTGACCATAGGATTCAGCCAGTTTGACAAAGTCAGGCAAGCTGTCCATATAAGATTCTGAATAACGATTTTCGTAGAAGAATTCTTGCCATTGGCGAACCATGCCTAAATAGCGATTGTTCAGCAAAATCACTTTAATCGGCAAATGGAACTGCTTACAGGTTGAAAGCTCCTGAATATTCATTTGAATACTGCCTTCGCCTGTTACACAAGCTACTTGCGCTTTAGGATCGGCTAATTGACAGCCCATTGCATAAGGCAAGCCCACGCCCATGGTGCCTAAGCCACCAGAGTTAATCCAACGACGTGGCTTATCAAATTTGTAATATTGCGCTGCCCACATTTGGTGTTGACCAACGTCAGAAGTAACGTAAGCATCGCCCTTGGTGACTTCCCAAAGTTTTTCGATGACGTATTGCGGCTTAATAATGGTGCTGCTTGAGCCATCGTAGCTCAATGATTTTTTACTGCGCCAGCCATCAATCTTTGTCCACCAAGATTTTAAAGCTGAGGCATCAGGCTTTTTGGTTTCAGCGTCTAACAGCTCATTCATTTCAGCAAGCACTGACTGTACATGACCAACGATAGGCACATCGACCTTCACCCGTTTTGAAATGGATGAAGGGTCAACATCAATATGAATAATGGTGCGTGGCACGCTCAAAAAGTGATCTGGGTTGCCGATAACGCGGTCATCAAAGCGTGCGCCAACGGCAAGCAATACATCGCAGTCTTGCATAGCGTTGTTTGCTTCGTAGGTGCCGTGCATGCCTAACATGCCGAGGAATTGTTTATCTGTTTCAGGATAACCGCCCAGCCCCATTAGCGTGCTGGTGACTGGGTAACCCAATGTTTTAGCCAGCTTCACCAAAGCATTAGAAGCATCGCCCAAGACCAAACCGCCACCTGTGTATATCATCGGGCGTTTAGCCTCAAGCAGGATTTTGACTGCTTTTTTGATTTGACCAGAGTGACCTTTAAGCACAGGCGTGTAAGAACGCATTTCAACGTGCTTAGGATAGTGAAACTCGGCAAATTCTGCGGTGATGTCTTTAGGGATATCCACTACCACAGGGCCTGGACGACCACTGGCTGCAATATAGAATGCTTTTTTGAGGGTGATTGCGATATCACGCACATCTTTAATTAAGAAGTTATGTTTTACGCAAGGGCGTGTCACCCCTACCATATCAACCTCTTGGAAAGCGTCCATGCCGATGGCGGCTGTGGGTACCTGACCGCTAATCACCACCATAGGTACTGAGTCCATATAGGCAGTTGCGATGCCGGTCACAGCGTTAGTCGCTCCAGGGCCTGAGGTGACGAGTGCAACACCTACTTGGCCTGTTGCCCGCGCCAAAGCATCGGCGGCGTGAACGGCAGCTTGCTCATGGCGAACTAAAATATGTTTGAAGTGTTTTTGTTTAAACAGCGCATCGTAAATGTGCAAGACCGCGCCGCCTGGATAGCCGAAGACGAACTTTACGTTTTCCTCATGCAAACATCGCATGATGATTTCTGCGCCAGAAATTTGGCCTGCTTTTTGCTGATTGCTATCGTCCATAAACTTACTTGTGTTTGCTAATAATCGGGTAACCCTGAACAGTAACTGTTTACAGGCTTTTGGTCAAGGCTGGGGGCTGAGAATCTTCGCTGGCTTAATGTAAATAAGCCCTAAAACACATAGGCTTATTGTCAAGTTGAAGGCTTATTCTCAAGCTTAAAGTGTGTTGAGTTTAGGTGTTGGGTTTATGTATTGAGTTAAGAAGTGCGCTTGGTTTAGATATTTGCGAAACGCATCGAAAGGTCGATGGCCTGTATATTTTTAGTGAGGCTGCCGATAGAGATTCTATCCACACCTGTTTGGGCAATGGCTTTTACATTAGAGATATCAATGCCGCCAGAAGCTTCAAGAGTAGCGCGATGGGCATTTAATTTCACCGCGGCCTGTAGCGTAGGCAGATCAAAGTTATCCAACAAAATTAATTTGGCGCCTGCATTTAAAGCGCTGTTTAATTCATCTAAGTTTTCTACTTCGATTTGAATGCTTAAATCATTTCCTTGCTCAGCCGCAATGCGATTGGCTGCACTAAGGGCCGCTTCTATACTGCCTGCGGCGGCAATATGATTTTCTTTAATCAAAATGCCATCATAAAGCCCAATGCGTTGATTGAGTCCGCCGCCAACGGTGACCGCGTATTTTTGAGCGATGCGTAAGCCGGGTAGCGTCTTGCGGGTGTCCATAATGCGGGCTTTGGTGCCAGCGACAGCATCTACATATTGCTTGGTGAGCGTGGCGGTGGCGGACAGAGTTTGCAAGAAATTTAAGGCACAGCGTTCTGCGCTCAACATTTCTTGGGCTTTGCCTGTGAGGGTGCACAGCGTTTGATTGGGGCTAACAGCTTCACCTTCTTTAACCTGCCAGTCTATGCTCACGCTGGGGGCAATTTGCTTGAAGCATTCTTCCACCCACGGCACTCCACAAATCACGGCAGATTCTCTAGAAATAATGCTGGCTTTAGCAAGCTGATTAGGCGCAATCAGCGCTGCGGTCACATCGTTGGCCTTTGCGCCTGTAGCGCTTAAGTCTTCAATTATCGCGGCGCTGACATTGGCTTTGATGGCGTTGGTGAGTTGCATAAACTCTTGCTGGCTACTTAATTCGTTCATAAATTGCATTATAATGACAATCCGCTTGAGATGTCTCGCTAGCGTTTTTTAAGAAAAAGTCCATTAATGAAACTTCTATATTCTCTTACTAGCCCCTACGCCCGCAAAGTACGTATTGTTGCAGCCGAAAAGCGCATCGCCATTGATTTAGAGTTGGTGGTGTTGTCCGAGCCAGACTGCCCAGTGCCACAGTATAATCCGCTTGGCAAAATCCCTGTGCTGTTGATGGATGATGGTGAGAGTTTGTATGATTCCAGCGTGATTGTGGACTACTTAGACCAGCGCACACCAGTGTCACATCTTATTCCGCAAGATACTAAAACAAAGTTTCAAGTGAAGCGTTGGGAATCTTTAGCCGATGGCGTTTGTGACGCGGCTGTGGCGGTGATGCTGGAGCAGCGCCGCCCAGAACCTATGCAAGATCCTGCTTGGATTAAAAAACAGTGGACTAAAGTAGAGCTTGGTTTAACAGCGCTTAATGATGATTTAGGCCAAAACAAGTTTTGCGTGGCCAATGCTTTTAGTTTGGCGGATATTGCTGTGGTTTGCTTATTAGGATATCTAAACTTGCGATTTGGTGAGCGCCTTGAGCTAGCGACTCGTTATGCAAACTTGGCGAGGCTCAATGAAGCACTCGCCTCGCGCCCTTCAATCGCAGAAACAGCGCCACCTACCGCTTAAATCGCGCTAGTAATAATTCCACCGCCCAAGCAGACATTGCTTTCATAAACAACGGCTGATTGCCCTGGGGTAATCGCCCATTGTTTTTGACCAAACTTAATTTCAACAAAGTCATCGCCTAAACGCTCAATTTCACATGGCGCATCTGGCTGGCGGTAGCGGGTCTTTGCGGCATACACCCAATTGGTTTTTGGCGCTTTCCCACTTATCCAATGCACTTGCCCCGCTTGCAGGCCATCATTGAGCAGTAAGGGATGTTCATGGCCTTGTACCACTATCAATACATTGTTTTGCATGTCTTTTTGCGCCACAAACCAAGGCTCTCCGTTGCTTTGTTTGGAGCCGCCGATTTTTAAGCCTTGGCGCTGACCCAAGGTGTAATACATCAAGCCATCATGCTGACCAACGACTCTGCCATCAGGCGTTTTCATCTCGCCCGGTTCGCGAGGTAAATAGCGGCTTAAAAATTCTTGAAACGGACGTTCACCAATAAAACAAATGCCCGTTGAGTCTTTCTTTTCGCTGGTGATGAGGCCCGCTGAACGGGCGATTTCACGCACTTCACGTTTGAGTAAGTGGCCAAGTGGAAACAAGGTTTTTGAAAGCTGCGCTTGGTTGAGGCGATGTAAAAAATAGCTTTGGTCTTTGCTGCCGTCCTCGGCCTTGAGCAATTGATACTCACCCGCCACAAACGGGTTTTCACGGACTTGCGCGTAATGGCCTGTGGCGATTAAGTCTGCGCCTAAACCCATGGCATGGTCTAAAAAGGCTTTGAATTTGATTTCAGCGTTGCACAAAATATCTGGATTGGGCGTGCGACCCGCTTGATATTCATCCAAGAAATTTTGAAATACGCGTTCTTTGTATTCCTTGCTGAAGTTTACCGCTTCGATTTCTATGCCGATTTTGTCGGCAACCGAGACGGCATCAATTAAATCTTGCTTAGATGAGCAATATTCATCGTTGTCGTCATCCTCCCAGTTTTTCATAAACAGGCCGACCACTTCATAGCCTTGTTGCTTGAGCAATAGAGCGGTGACTGAGGAATCAACCCCACCAGAAAGACCAACTACGACTTTTTTATTTTTCATCAAATCTTTTGCTTTATAAATGAGAGAGCACAGCTAAGGGAAAACGCTGTCCTGCTAAATAATCTTCTACACATTTTAATACTTGCGGACTGCGATGCTTAGCTTGGCTGGCACGCAATTCATCAATCGTCATCCAAACAGCCCGAATAATGCCATCATCCAAACTACGCTCTGGGTGATGCGCGCCTAGCTTGCCGATAAAGGCAAAGCGTAAATAAGTCACATCCTTGGCTGGGCGCTGCCAGTGGTAAATACCCAATAATTCAGTTGGGGTAAAGTCGTATGCAGTTTCTTCCAACGTCTCGCGCGTGACGCCTTGCAAAATCGTTTCACCTTCATCTAAATGGCCTGCGGGCTGGTTAAGGCGTATCCCGTCTGCGGTATTTTCTTCCACCATTAAAAAACGGCTATCTTGTTCAATAATAGCGGCAACAGTGGTGTTGGGTTTCCAAATCATGTGACTAACTTTAAAGCTCAAAGTGGTATTTTACCGCTAGCAGGCTGACTAAACCAGCAAGGCTTGTGATTAAGCTGCTTGCGATTAAGCAAGTTGTGGAAATAAACCAGTGAGTCCGTGAGCAATAAACTCAATCGACATGGCCGCTAAAATCAAGCCCATTAAGCGTGTGATAATGTTGATGCCGATAGTGCCGAGCTTGTGTGAAATAATCACAGATAGCCTTAAAGTTAACCAAACTAAACTGGCCACTACCGCCACAGGAATGCTTAAGCTGGCTTGGGTAACCAAGCTGGTGCTTTTTTCGGCAGCGATAATCATACTACTAATAGCCCCAGGCCCTGCTAGCAACGGGATGCTCAGCGGCACAATAGCGATGGCATCGCGATCAGCTAAGTTTTGCGCCTCTTCTGGCGTTTGCCTGACATGGCTTTGTTTGCCGTGCATCATGTTAATTGACATTAGTAAAATCAAAATGCCGCCACCTACTTGGAATGATGGAATGGTAATGCTGAAGAAATTCAAAATATCATTACCAATAAAGGTGGCAATCATCAGCACAATAAACACGGTAATCGCCACCACGTTGGCAGTGTGAGCTCTGGCTTGTTTATTCCAAGCGCTGGTGGCACTCACAAATACGGGAATGCTGCCAATCGGATTAACAATCGCAAAAAGCGCAATACCTGTTTTGAATAAATAGGCCCATTCGGTCATTTGTCTTCTTTTCGTGTTTTGTTTGTTGGTGCTTATTGCTGCTTCGGTTAGTATTGTTTAATAAGTGCGCGCCCTAGACTCAATTTTACGCTCAAGCAAGATAACATGTTAAAAAATAGCAAGCATCCTGATCAAACAAGCATTTACTTGGCCTCGCGCTCACCAAGGCGGGCCGAGTTGCTACAACAAATAGGCCTGACCTTTATGGTACTGCCTGCGGATATTGATGAAACTCCGCGACTAGATGAGCAGTCAGACGCTTATGTTTTGCGCCTTGCGGCTGAAAAAGCGCAAGCTTGTTATGCCAGTTTGGTGGCGCAGTCAGCGGTGATTTACCCCGTGTTGGCGGCTGACACTACGGTCAGCGTCGCTGGCAAAATACTGGGTAAGCCGCAAGATGATGACGATGCTTTTCAGATGCTGTCCAGCATGTCTGGTCGCTGGCACGAAGTGCATACAGGGATTGCTGTTGCGACTCAAGAAGGTGTGATGCAGGCGATTTCAACCACTAAAGTTGAAATGGCAGTATTGTCTGATGCAACGATTTTGGCTTATATCGCCACGGGTGAGCCTCGCGACAAGGCGGGTGCTTATGGCATACAAGGCTTAGCTGGAACGCTGATTAAGCGTATTGAAGGCAGCTATTCTGGCGTGATGGGTTTGCCCATTTATGAAACCGCACAGTTATTAAGCCGCGCAGGTATTCGTATTTTGTAATACAAAAAAATTAAAAAATATAAGAGTGAGATGAGATGAGTGAAGAGATTTTGATTAACGTCACCCCGCAGGAGACGCGGGTGGCGATTGTTGAGCAAGGCATCGTGCAGGAATTGCATATTGAGCGCAGTAGCTCATTGGGCTTGGTGGGCAATATCTATCGTGGTTCGGTGTGTCGGGTGTTGCCAGGGATGCAGTCTGCTTTTGTGGAAGTCGGCTTACAGCGCGCGGCTTTTTTGCATGTGGCCGATGTGTTGGAATGCACCAGTGCTAATCAAGAAAAAACCATACAAGAAGTCTTGCATGAAGGCCAGCCTTTGATGGTGCAAGTGGTCAAAGAGCCTATCGGCACCAAAGGCGCTAGGCTGACTACGCAAATTAGTATTGCTGGGCGCTTTCTGGTGTATTTGCCGCAACAAGAACATATCGGGGTTTCGCAACGTATTGAAGATGAAGCCGAACGTGAAATATTGCGTGACCGCTTAATCAGTCTGTTGCCTGAGCAGCATGTAGGTGGCTATATTATTCGCACCATGTCAGAGTCAGCCACAGATGAAGAGTTGCTGGCTGATGTCGCTTATTTAGATAAAGTGTGGAGCAATATCCAAGCCGCGAGTCAGGGTGCTGCTGACCGCTCTTTAGTGTTTCAAGATTTGAATCTGCCTATGCGTATATTGCGCGACGTAGTGAATGAAAAAACAGAGCGCATTGTGGTGGACTCGCGGGAAACTTTCCAAAAATTGGCGGAGTTTGCAGAGCTTTATGCCGCCGCCGCAGTCAAGCGCTTAGAGCATTATCAAGGCGAGCGTCCTTTGTTTGATATGTATAACGTCGAGGCTGAAATTGAAAAAGCCATGTCGCGTAAAGTGGAGCTTAAATCTGGCGGTTATTTAATTTTTGACCAAACGGAAGCGCTGACCACGGTGGATGTGAATACTGGCGGCTTTGTCAGTGGCAAGAGCTTGGCTGACACCATTTTTAAAACCAATTTAGAAGCATCGCAATGTATCGCCAGACAGCTAAGACTGCGTAATCTTGGCGGCATTATTATCATTGATTTTATTGATATGGAAGAAGATGAGCATCGCGCTGCGGTGATGGATGAGCTAAAACGGGTGGTTGAAAAGGATAGAGCGCGTATTGGCGTCAGTGGTTTTTCAACGCTAGGCTTGGTTGAAATGACGCGCAAACGTACCCGTGAAAGTCTGGCGCATATTCTTTGTGAGCCTTGCCCTAGTTGCCAAGGCCGTGGCGAACTAAAAACAGCACAAACGGTATGTTATGAAATTTTGCGTGAGTTATTGCGCCATGCCAGACAGTTTAGTGCGCGCGAATTCCGTGTGCTGGCCTCACAAAAAGTGATTGGTTTGCTGATGGATGAAGAATCTCAAAGCTTGGCAAACCTGTCTGACTTTATCGGTAAGCCAGTGTCGCTACAGGTAGAAAATCAATACTCACAAGAAGCCTTCGATATTGTGCTGATGTAAGCTTGCTTGCTGGAGATTTTAAATTGGGGCGTTTAAATTAAGGCGTTTAAACCCATTTCATTACCAGCATTTCTAATGGCGCAAACAGCAGCATCTGCAACAGTTGCGCGGCGAGGATGGCAACTAAAGGCGATAAATCCAGCCCGTTGGGCGATGGAATCAATTGGCGTATCGGGTTGAGGATAGGCCTAGTCAAGGCATCGAGTGCTGGGGCGATAGGCGTATAAGGGTTAACCCAGCTTAAAAGCGCTTGCGCAACAATGGCGTACAGAAACAAATCCATGCTCAGGTTGGCAATATGCAATGCGGATAAAGTCACTAGCATCAACCAAATGGAATGGCCTGCAAGTGAGAATGGAAAACCATTGAGCCATTGCAGTAAAAACTGCAAAAGCAACTCGCTTAGCCATGCCAGCAAAAGCGTTGAAGTGTCTAATCTAAACATGCTGGGAACAGCACGTCGCATGGGAATCACTGCAAAATCTGTCACAGTCACCACCATTTGTGACAGCGGATTGCGAAACGGCGCGTTAGTGGCTTGTAAATAAAAACGTAGCAAAAAGGCCAAACTCATTAGCCCCAATAGGGTGTTGAGTAAAAAGCTGAGTGCGGTGGTGAGCATGATTAATCCTTACCTAAAATATCGCCAAGGGCTTCAGAGCGTTCTGCCGCTGCTTTGGCGGCTTTAATAATGGCGGATTTAACGGCTGCGCTTTCCATGGTTAATATTGCTTGTTCGGTGGTGCCGCCTTTTGAGGTCACTTGACTACGCAAAGTAGCGGGCGATTCATGGCTTTGTTCAGCTAATTTACTGGCGCCAATAAAAGTTTGTAGGCTTAACACTTTGGCTTGTTCTTCATTTAAGCCTAGCTCCAAAGCCGCTTGTTGCATGGCCTCGATAAAGTAAAACACATAAGCTGGGCCACTGCCTGAAATCGCGGTTACCGCATCCATTTTCGCTTCTTCATCTAGCCATAAAATCTCGCCTACCGCTTTTAAGATGGTTTCAGCTTGCTTATGCTGTGCTTGCGTGACTTCTGGCATGGCATACAGCGCAGACACCCCGAGTTGAATTTGTGCGGGTGTGTTGGGCATCACGCGGATAATGGCTTGATAGCCGCCAAGCCAGCGTGCAATATCTTTGGCGCGAATACCCGCGGCAATCGAAATCAGTAGCTGCTGTTGTAATAAGCTACCCAAGAAAATGGATAAATCGCGTAGCTGTTGAGGTTTGACGGCTAACACCACAATGTCAGCCAGTGCCACGCTGGGTAATTGCTCGGTCACTGTCACGCCAAAATCTGTATGCAGTTGGCTGCGTTTTTCAGCATCAGGCTCAATCACGTTAATATCCGTCATTAAATAGCCATTAGTTTTTAGGCCGCCAATCAGGGCGCGGGCCATATTGCCGCCGCCAATAAAACAGATTTTTCCGATGGTGTGTTCAGTCATGGTGAGCTTTCAATTTTTTGATATTGCGTGAGTTAATTGGCGTTTTCAGTTGTTATTTTAGCAGCGCGCGCACCAAAAATAGCCGAACCTATCCTAAGCATTGTAGCGCCTTCTTCAATGGCGATTGCATAATCGCCAGACATGCCCATTGATAAAGTATCAAGCGCAAAGCCCTGATGAACTAAGTCTTGCAACAGTTCGCGCATCTGCTGAAATTGGCGGTGTTGCAAAGCCACATCATCGCTAGGTTCTGGAATCGCCATCAGTCCGCGCAACCTGAGCTTGGGCAATGCACGCACTGCTTGTGCTAGGGCTAATAAGTCGTTTGGTGCAACGCCGCTTTTTGAATCTTCACCGCTAATATTAACTTGTAAACAGATTTGCAAAGGCGGCAAATCTGCGGGCCTTGCATCATTTAAGCGCTGCGCGATTTTGAGTCTATCCACCCCATGTACCCAGCTAAAGTGGGCGGCAATCGGCTGCGTTTTATTGCTTTGTATCGGGCCAATAAAATGCCATTCAATGGCTAAATCTGCAAGCTCCGCTTGTTTATTCAAAGCTTCTTGTAAGTAATTTTCAGCAAATTTTGATTGACCTGCTTGGTAAGCCTCACGCAAGCGCTCTGCGGGCTGTGCTTTGCTAACAGCCAGCAGAATGACTTCGCCATTTTCATTAACAATATGCTGACTGTCACGTTTGGTTAGGGCTTGCTTGATATTCGCTTGCACAGCTTGCAAGCGTTCGGTGCTTTTGGTCATAATCAGCTCGTTTGTTTTCCGATTGAAACTACGACAGCTTTTTGGTGAGTGGTTTTCATGGTCTTAATTATATAGGAGCGCTGTGTGGATATTTCCGATTTATTGGCTTTTGCAGTGAAAAATAAAGCTTCAGATTTGCATTTGTCTGCGGGATTGCCACCAGCGATTCGTGTACATGGCGATGTGCGCAAGATTAATTTGCCCCCTTTGGAAAATGCCCAAGTCCACGCCATGGCCTATGAAATCATGAACGACTTGCAGCGTAAGGTGTTTGAAGAAACGCTAGAGTGTGACTTTTCATTTGAGATTCCTAACTTAGCGCGTTTTCGGGTCAATGCTTTTAATCAAGGCCGCGGTGTTGGCGTGGTGTTTCGTACCATTCCTTCCAAAGTATTAACACTCAATCAGTTAAAAGCCCCCAAGATTTTTACCGATATCGCGACAACGCCTAGGGGCTTGGTGCTGGTAACAGGGCCAACAGGCTCAGGTAAGACCACCACTTTGGCGGCGATGCTCGATTATATTAATGAAACCGAATCGGGGCATATTCTTACTGTAGAAGACCCGATTGAATTTGTGTATGCCTCTAAAAAATGTCTGGTTAACCAACGTGAAGTTGGAGCCCACACCCAATCCTTTGCTAATGCCTTAAGAGCTGCGCTCCGCGAAGATCCTGATGTTATTTTGGTGGGGGAAATGCGCGATTTGGAAACCATACGCTTGGCGATGACTGCTGCTGAAACGGGGCATTTGGTATTCGGCACTTTGCATACCAGTTCTGCTGCCAAAACCATAGACCGCGTGGTGGATGTGTTTCCAGCCGCAGAAAAAGAAATGATGCGCTCTATGCTATCTGAATCTTTGCGGGCTGTGATTTCACAAACGCTCTGTCAAACCAAAGATGGAGAGGGGCGGGTTGCTGCGCATGAAATCATGATTGCAACGCCTGCAATTCGTAACTTAATTCGAGAAAACAAAGTCGCGCAAATGTATTCAGCGATTCAAACTGGCCAAAATGTAGGCATGCAAACGCTGGATCAAAACTTACAAGAGCTGGTTAACAACGGCATGATTTCTGTAAATGAGGCGCGTAAAAAAGCCGCTAACAAAGACAACTTCTTAGGTGCTTAAATGAGTTTAGAACAAATGCAAAATGTGGTTTTTGATTTACTACGCCGTATGGTGGAGAAAAAAGCGTCGGATTTGTTTTTAACTGCGGGCTTTCCCCCAGCGATAAAACTCGATGGAAAAATGACACCACTGACTTCCAAACCACTTAGTGCTGCGCAAACGCAAGATATCGCTAAAGTGGTGATGAATGACAAGCAATATGCAGAGTTTGAGCAAAACAATGAATACAATTTCACCATTGAAGTGCCTGGCAATTTGCGCTTCCGTGTCAACGCCTTTGTACAGCGGAGCGCGGTAGGGTTAGTGTTTAGAACGATTTCAAAAGTACCAGATTTTAAGTCGCTGGGCTTGCCTACTATCTTGAAAGATTTAGCTTTAGAAAAGCGAGGACTATTAATTTTTGTGGGCGCCTCTGGGGCAGGTAAGTCTACATCTTTGGCTGCCATGGTTGATCACCGTAATGAGCATACTCGTGGACATATCGTTAGCATAGAAGACCCCATTGAGTTTGTGCATGAGCATAAAAACTGCATTGTGACGCAACGCGAAATAGGCGTTGATACCGAAAGTTGGTCAGTCGCCTTGAAAAACTCATTACGCCAAGCCCCTGATGTGATTTTGATTGGTGAGATTCGCGATCGTGAAACCATGGATTATGCAATTGCCTTTGCAGAAACGGGGCATTTATGTATGGCAACCTTGCATGCCAATAGCACCAATCAGGCATTAGATAGAATTGTTAACTTTTTCCCTGAAGAGCGGCGTCAGCAATTGCTGTTGGATTTATCACTTAATATAAGAGCCTTTGTTTCGCAGAGATTAATTCCTAACAAAGATGGAAAAGGGCGTGTCGCTGCGGTGGAATTGATGCTTAACTCCCCTTTTATTTCAGAATTGATTCTTCGTGGCGCTGTGCATGAGATTAAAGAGGCGATTGCTAAGTCGCGTCCGATGGGCATGCAGACTTTTGACCAAGCGGTGTTTGACTTGCATGAAGCAGGTTTAATTAGCTATGAAGAAGCTATTCGTAATGCCGATTCAGCCAATGATGTAAGGCTCAAAATAAAACTAGACAGCAAGATAAATAAAGCCCCAGACGCGGGCAATGATCTACAAGGTTTAGGTATGATTTAACAGGGATTTTCAGTATTAAATTATGTAAAATGACTTGCGTCCGCTTTTCTGTTTGTGGGAGTATTGCAGACTGATGTGCTCACAAAAGCGTTGAGCCAATAGCGGAGCGGTTCCATAGATATTTTGCATGACTATTTTTTACAATAAAAATCATATTTTTCTAAAGCTTAGGATGTTAAGTTCAAAATGCACAGTGTTGTTGACCTTAGCGCTGGTTGGCTGTGGTTCTGTTCCTCATCCCGATTTGAGCATCAAAGCACCTAGTGCTTGGCGCAACACCCCCAGTTCAACTTCCACTACAGCCAGTCATGAGGCTTGGTGGACCTCGCTCAAAGACCCAATGCTCAACGAAGCGGTGGATTTGGCCTTACGCAATAACCTCAATGTGGCACAAGCTTACGAGCGTTTAAATGCCGAGCGTGCTTTAGAAAAAGCCACCATTGCTTCTCATAAACCCAGAGTAGGGATGTATTTAGGGCCTAATAGCTCGGTGGCGTTTGCCAACTATCGTTCTTCAACCGCTTATTTAGCTGGCTTTGATTTTATTTGGGAAGTCCCCTACACCTCAAAAAAAGAAGGTGAGCGTCAGATAGCGCAAGCCAATGTACAAATGGCGCTTGCGGGCATGGTAGGCGCGAGAGCGAGTTTGGTGGCGGAGCTGGTGCGGGTGTATGGGGAGCTGCGTGCGGCTGATCAAAAAGTCCAATCACTCAAAAAAATACTGGCTTATCAACAAGGCATAGAGGAAATGTTTGCGCGCTCTGTCGCTGCGGGCGGGGCTTCACAGCAAGATGTGATGGAAGCGCATACTGCTTTGATGGAGGCA
>JBMSSY010000028.1:0-13570 GCA_049424605.1 Candidatus Methylopumilus sp. | reverse complement strand
TCAGTGATTTTTTGCAAGAAACGTGCGCGAATAATACAACCACCACGCCAGATTTGAGCAATTTCACCAAAGTTCAATTTCCAGTTGTAAGCAACTTGCGCCTTATCAATCAATTGGAAGCCTTGAGCATAAGCGCAGATTTTTGAGCAATACAAAGCGTTTTTAATCGCTTCAATAATCGCCTTTTTATCAGACTCAGTTTTAATAGCTGGGCCTTTTAGAATCTTGCTAGCTTCTACACGTTCTTCTTTTAAGCTTGAAAGTGCACGTGCATAAACAGCGGCAGCAATCGCATTGGCTGGCGCGCCCAATTCAAGCGCGTTGGCGGCAGTCCATTGGCCTGTGCCTTTTTGACCCGCAGCATCCATCACCATATCAACTAGGTAACCTTTACCCATTGGATCTTTTTGTTGAAGGATATCGCCAGTGATTTCAATCAAGAAGCTAGATAGTTCGCCCTTGTTCCATTCTTCAAAAACCTTACCGATTTCGCCAGCTTCCATGCCTAGCAAATTCTTCATCAACCAGTAAGCTTCGCAGATCAACTGCATATCGATATATTCAATACCGTTGTGCACCATTTTTACATAGTGACCAGCACCGTCTGGGCCAATATATTCAGCACATGAAAAACCACCTTCAACTGGCTTGCCTGGCTTGCCGCCTTCTAGTGGCACACCTGTTTTTGGATCTACTTTAGCTGCAATATCGCGCCAAATTGGCTCTAAGCTCGCCCACGCTTTGCGTGTGCCAGAAGGCATCAAACTTGGGCCGAAACGTGCGCCAGTCTCACCGCCAGAAACGCCAGAGCCGATAAAATCTATGCCCTTAGCCGCTAATTCTTTTTCACGACGAATCGTGTCTGTCCATAAAGCATTGCCGCCATCAATAATAATGTCGCCTTGCTCTAAGAACGGCAATAATGCGTTAATCGTAACGTCAGTCGCACTACCTGCTTTAACCAATAAAATAATCTTACGTGGACGCTTGATGCTCAACACGAAAGAAGCTAAATCTGCATGACCAACCACGTTTTCGTGTGATGGCTCATTTTTCTTACACTCTTCAATAAAATTCACCATTTTTTTAGGGTCACGGTTGTATACCGCAATGGTGTAGCCATGATCGGCAATATTGAGGGCAAGATTTTGCCCCATCACAGCAAGGCCAACGAGGCCAATATCAGCATTTTTGGTGGTCATTTTCTTCTCTTTTGGAGTTGTTTAATGGAAGTGATTTGAGTCAAGCAAATCAACAGAGGGCAGATTATAAATCGAATTTGATGCTAAAGCGTATTAGAAAAAGAAAAACCACCACAAAATTAGCATGTTTACCATTAAATTCGCTTTGTTGGCGCCCAAACCCCCTTACCGCTTAACAAGATGATGTCTTCCTATTGTCAAACTATCCTCCTATAATGGTGAACGATTGCATGGCAAGCAGCCCTCAACAACCACAGACGCATCATTTAACGCATTGATTATTTAAAGTTAAGTTGAATAAAAAACGACACATTCAGTTTTTCATATTTTGGCTAGTGGCTTTACAGCTTATCTCGCCATTTTTGCACGCCCATGCTTTTGGCATCGGTGCTGTGAATCATGCGCCAGGCATCCATATTCATCTAGATGATATTGAGTCGGTAGCTAATCAAGATTTTCAACACCCCACCATCCACAATGAGGTGTTGTCCGAGCAGACAATTGGCGTGTTCACAGGCGTTTATGAAAAGTTTGAATTCAAACTTTTACTACCTGTGTTGTTTGTATTAAGTTTATTTAGCTTGTACTTAGCCTACATCAGGCGCTTTTATACCCCTGCTTCTACTCCCCTTGTAAAACCGCATCTCCAGCACAGCTGTTCGCCTCGCGCACCCCCATCACACCGTTAATTCTTGGCTGGCGTTTGCCAGTTTAGCTCAGCCTATTGGTGCTGGGCATCCACCTGAATTGGAGTGATGTGATGTTTCAAAAATTTAGATTAATCAATCAACAATGGCTAAGTATATGGCTACTATCCATGTTGATTTTTCATCTTCCAGCCTTGGCTGAACAAGATGAACACGACCATGATTTGCAGGTGAATCCGCAACTCACGCTACATGATTTGGTTGAAAAAACCATTACCCGCTATCCAGATAGCAATTTACTTATCGCCAAACAAATTGAAATAGAGGCAAGAAGCAAGCGTGCGAGCGGCATGTTGCCATCAGCGCCAGCTATTGGTTTGCTCAACCGCAACGACACCATGACCAGCAATCGCGGTGAACGTGAGTGGGAAGCCGAGCTTGAGTTGCCCATCTGGTTGCCAGGACAAAGAGCTGCGCGTGCAGCCATTGCCCGCGACGCCGCACTGGGCTTGTTGGATACGCGGGCCACACTCAATTTACAAGTTGCAGGCATGGTGCGTGACGCGCTGTGGGAAATCACCATGATGACGCACCAAGCAAGCTTGGCAAAAAGTCGCCATCAAACTGCACTGGCTTTAGTCAATGATGTAGAAAAACGTGTCAAAGCTGGTGACTTAGCTAAAACAGATATTATGCTGGCGCAAAATGAAGCTTACCAAGCCGAAACGTTTTTACTGCGCGCAGAAGCCGAAGTCAAACATGCGCAATATCGCTATCAATTGCTCACAGGCCTTAACAGCATCCCCGCAGTTTTTGCTGAACAGCAAACTGACAGCAAACTCGACGATCATCACCCTGCACTACGCGACGCGGCTCAAAAACTATTGCTGGCAGATGATGAGCGCGACTTGGTCAAAGTAGAGCGCCGTGAAAATCCAAGCGTATTGCTCAACGCACGCAGTCAACGTGGGCCTTTTGATAACCAAGCTAACGAGAGTTTAGGTTTAAAACTCCGCATCCCACTTGAAACCGAATCGCATAGCGCGCCTTTGCTGGCAAATGCTGAAATGAATTACGCTAAAAATCAGGTAGAAGCCCAGCATTTACGCTATCAATTGCAAGCAGCTTTTCATGAGGCCGAGCACAATTTAGAAGTCACCAGTGCTGAGCTTGCCATCACCACCAAACAACATGCCAACGCCCAAGAAAACTTACGTCTAGCCAAAAAAGCCTTTGCTTTGGGGGAAACTGACTTAGTGAATCTCTTGCGGGTACAAGCTTCTGCTTATGAAGCAGAACGGGCGATGAATCAACGTCAAATTCAATTGCAATGGGATACTGCCCATTACAACCAAGCTGCTGGAGAAATGCCATGAAGCAACAACCTATCGCTGTATTTTTAAACGCGCTATTTGTTATGTTTTGCTTGAGCTTGCCTGTGGCAAACGCTAGCGAAGTAATACGCATTAGCGCAGCACAAATCAAAACATGGGGCATCACCACCTCGCCTATTCAAGCCAGTCAAATCGCCACCAGCCAACGCTTACCTGGTGAAATTGTGGTGCCTATTAACCAAGCGCGTATGATTAGCGCGCCGCAATCAGGGTTGATTGATCAAATGTTGGTCGCCACAGGCCAGCGAGTAAAACAAGGACAAGCGCTGGCGCATTTAAGCAGCCCTGAGTTGGTGGCATTACAGCGCGAGCATTTACAGGCTTTGTCACAACAACGTCTGTCTCAAAACGCGCTTAATCGTGATGCTGAACTCTATAAAGACGGCATTATCGCTGAGCGCCGTTATCTCACTTCGGCAAGTAATCATTCAGAAATCAACGCTTTGCTGGCAGAAAGGCGTCAAGCATTACAACTTTCTGGCGTGAGTCCGCAAGCTATTAAAAACCTAGAAACCACGGGCAATTATAGTAATGGCGTGACGTTAACTGCACCGATTGATGGCATCGTGCTTGAGCAAATGGTCACCGTGGGGCAACGCGTTGATACGTCTACGCCTATTTATCGCATCGCCAAACTTGCGCCGCTTTGGCTAGAAATTCATGCGCCCACACAAGCCTTAAGCAATATTCAACTGGATATGCAAGTACGCATCCTCAATTCAGAGGCCACAGGCAAAGTGATTGCGATTGTGCCTAATATTAATAAGCTAGACCAAACCGCTTTAGTGCGGGTGGCGGTCACTGCTGGCACCGCCTCTTTAGCCCCTGGGCAATTAGTGGAGGCCGAAATTGCACAAGCTATCAACCGTCAGGCGCCTAGTTTTAGTGTTGAAAAAAGCGCAATTGTGCAAATGTATGACGCAAAAAATACGCGGCAAACTTTGGTTTTTGTTGCCAACAAAGATGGTTTTGAAGCACGCCCCATCAAGCTCATCAACGATACTGGCTCACAAGCGCTGATGACTGGCAATTTTACAGGCACTGAGCGTGTGGTCACCTCAGGCACCGCAGTACTCAAAGCTAAAATGCAGGGCATAGGCGGAGGCGAATAATGTTAAACGCTATTATTCAAGCTTGCATGCGTGCTCGCTTATTGGTCATGCTTTTTGTTGTGGGTTTAGTTGGCGGCGGGATTTATGCTGTCCAAAATCTGCCGATTGATGCTTTCCCTGATGTTTCTAGCACACAAGTCAAAATCATTATTAAATCGCCTGGCCTGACGCCTGAAGAGATTGAAGCGCGCATCACGGCGCCAGTAGAGGTGGAAATGCTGGGCTTGCCCAAGCAGACCATGCTCAGGGCCGTGGCGAAATATGGCTTAACCGACATCACCATTGACTTTGCCGATGGCACCGATATTTACTGGGCGCGCCAGCAAGTGTCTGAGCGCCTTAACAATGTATGGGCTAGTTTACCTAGCGATATTACTGGCGGTATTGCGCCGATGACCACTCCGCTAGGTGAAATGTTTATGTTCACCATTGAAGGCGGCAATCTGTCACTAGAGCAGCGCCGTAGCTTGCTTGACTGGGTGATCCGTCCACAATTACGTAGTGTGGCTGGGGTGGCTGATGTGAACGCACTGGGCGGCTTAGTACGTAGCTTTGAGGTGACCCCAGACCTTGCTCGAATGTCAGCACGCGGGATTAGCCTTGACGAGTTACAACAGGCCCTCAGCCGCAACAATCGCAACGATGGCGCTGGTCGCTTAAATGAAGGCGAGGAATCGCTGATAGTTCGCGCAGAAGGCCGCTTTAACAATCTGGATGATGTGCGCAATACGGTGATTAAGGCTACAGCAGGCAGCCCCATTCGTATTAGCGATGTCGCCAACGTGCATATCGGCGCGCTAACTAGATACGGCGCGGTAAGCCATAACGGCAAAGGTGAAGCGGTTGAAGGCCTAGTGCTAGGCTTACGCGGTGCTAATGCAAGGCAAGTGGTAGAGGGTGTCCGCGAACGTTTAGCTGAAATCCAAACAACTTTACCCAAAGGCGTCAGCACCCAAGTGTTTTATGACCGCGGTAGCTTGGTTGACCGAGCCATTCATGGGGTTTCAAAAGCCTTGCTAGAGGCGATTGTATTGGTGGTGATTTTGCTGATTTTATTCTTAGGCAATCTGCGTGCCGCGCTCACCGTGGCACTTGCACTACCACTCGCCGCTTTGGTCACTTTTATTTTAATGCGTAGCTTTGACCTCTCGGCCAATTTAATGAGTTTAGGCGGCCTTTCTATCGCCATCGGGATGTTGGTCGATGCCGCTGTGGTGGTGGTAGAAAACATTGCGGCGCATCTTGCCCAGCATCAGCATCAAATTGAAAAGTCCACTTTAATTCAAGACCAAGCTGTGCCAAACACAGAAAAGAAAACTCGGCTTGAGCTGATTAGTTTTGCTGTGCAAGAAGTAGGCGTACCTGTCACAGCAGGCATTTTGATTATTATTACCGTGTTCCTCCCCTTGCTCACGCTGCAAGGCTTAGAGGGCAAGCTATTTAGCCCAGTTGCGCTGACCATTGTGTTTGCGCTTGCTGGTTCACTGGTTTTATCTCTGACCGCGATTCCCGTGTTAGCCTCATTGCTACTGGGCAAAGTAAAGCATGAAGAGCCTTGGCTGGTCCGCAAAGCGCTCAATATTTATGTGCCAACACTTGCTTGGGCGCTGAACAATAGCCGCAAGGTTTTTATCAGTGCGCTCATCGGCTTGTTATGCACTGGCATTGCTTATAGCCAAATCGGTAAAATTTTTATGCCGACGATGGACGAGGGCGACATCATTATTGGCACTGAAAAATTACCCTCGATTAATCTGAATCAGAGTTTAGCGATTGATGGCAAACTCCAGCAGGCGATTTTGAGCCGTGTTCCAGAAGTTAAACAAGTGGTATCGCGGGTAGGTTCAGACGAACTAGGCCTAGACCCCATGGGCTTAAATCAAACCGATCAATTCTTAATTCTTAATCCGCGCGACACTTGGCGCTCGCCCGACAAAAACGTACTGATCGACCATCTGCGCGAGATTATGCAAGACTTGCCCGGCGTGGCTTACAGCTTCACTCAGCCCATTGATATGCGGGTAAATGAAATGATTTTGGGGGTGCGCGGCGATTTGGCGATTAAGATTTTTGGCAGCGATTTAGCGGTGCTAGACCAACATGCGCAGCACATTAAAAAAATCCTCGAATCTATTCAAGGTAGCCAAGATGCTTACACGCCGCAAAACAGTGGCGTGCAATATCTTAGAGTTGAAATAGACCGCATGGCGGCGGGTCGTTTAGGTTTTGATGTTACTCAAATCGAGGATATTTTAAGGGCGCATGTCGAAGGCAAAGTATTAGGCATCGTGCAAGAAGGCCAACGCCGCACGCCTTTACTTTTAAGGGGTGACGAAGCTTTGCGCTTTTCACCCGCAGAGTTTGCTAATGTGCGGCTAACCCTGCCTTCTGGCGTCAGCATCCCGCTTTCAACCATTGCCAAACTTGTGCGCACCGATGGCCCCGTGAAAATTGACCGTGAGCGTGGCAACCGTATGGTGGTGGTGACAGTCAATGTTCGTCAGCGCGATTTGGTAGGCTTTGTTGAGGAAGCTAAAAAGCGAGTCAAGGCTGAAGTGAAATTAGGCGAAGGCTATCACCTGTTATGGGGTGGACAATTCGAGAATCAACAACGCGCAGCGCAGCGCTTGGCGATAGTGGTGCCTATTGCCTTGGGTTTAATTTTCTTACTGCTTTACACCACCTTTAACTCAATACGCCAAGCTGTGCTTATCCTCTCCAATATTCCTTTTGCCATGATAGGCGGCGTATTTGCTTTGTGGCTGTCTGGCGAATATTTGTCAGTTCCCGCCTCAGTTGGCTTTATTGCTTTGCTGGGGATTGCTGTGCTCAATGGCGTGGTAATGGTGAGCTACTTTAATCAACTCGCTAAAGAGGGCATGGCGCTTGCTCAAGTAGTGGTCGAAGGCGCCAAGCGCCGTTTAAGGCCTGTGTTGATGACAGCCAGTATCGCCGCCTTTGGCTTGGTGCCCTTATTATTTGCCACAGGCCCTGGCTCAGAAATTCAGCGCCCGCTTGCGATTGTGGTGATTGGCGGCTTAGTGAGCTCAACATTGCTGACGCTGGTTTTACTACCTATCTTGTATTTACGATTCGGACAGGCCAAGGAGTAAAACCTCGTAAACAATCTAACGGCATACTGTCATGACTTGTTTAGCGGCATACATGCTAATTTCAGTATAATGAGCTTCCATTTGCCATGAGTCCCTTATGAACAATATCAAACTCAGCAGTTTTATCGTGATGCTTGCCTTAATCAGCATGGTATTAATCCTGCATATGGCGCCTACCCTGCTGATTGGGATGTTCATTTATTTGCTGGCAAAACGACTAGGCGACAAGCTCTGTTTGAAAATGCCTGAAAAGCCAGCGCGCATCCTTGCTGCGGTGCTGATTACCGCCATGATTATCACTGCCATGACCAGTGCTGGCGTGTTTCTATCTAAGACCTTGGGCAACGAACAAAATCTAGCTGGCTTAGCCAGCAAACTGGGGGAAAGCGTCAACGATATTAAAAATGATTTGCCGCCAACTTTGCTCACTTATTTGCCAGATAGCTTGCTATCGCTTAATGGCTCTGTCAACGACTTAATCAAAGAGCACACTAGCGAGCTTGGTGTGGCTGGCAAAGAGGGCTTGCATACCTTAGCGCATATTTTAATTGCTGTAGTCACAGCGCTATTACTTTCGATTGATACCTTTGCTAGCATCGCCAAAGCCCAACCTTTTGCAAAAGCGATGCGTGAACGTATCCAGTTATTCGGTAGGGCTTTTGAAAATATCGTATTTGCACAAATTAAAATTGCCGCCATTAATACCCTGCTCACTGGCATCTTCTTATTAATCGTTTTGCCTTATCTGGGCATTCATTTACCTTACAACAAAACCTTGGTGCTGGTGACTTTTGTGGCGGGCTTGCTACCAGTGATAGGCAACCTGATTTCCAACAGCCTGATTACCGTCATCAGCATCGGTGTTTCATTTAAAGTGGCGATTGCAAGCTTGGTATTCTTAGTCGGCGTGCATAAACTTGAATACTTTATTAATGCAAAAATTGTTGGTAGCAAAATTCATGCAGCGGCTTGGGAGCTACTACTCGCGCTGCTGATCATGGAGTCATTATTTGGCATCACTGGCTTATTAATTGCTCCTATTCTTTATGCCTATCTCAAATCTGAGCTATTGCTCGCCAAATTAATTTAGGAAGTGTGCACCATGGAGCTTCGCGCACAAGCCCTCATCTGTCTTGCTCAAACTGATTTTGTAACAAAAACACAAGCCGTTGAAGATTTAAAGATGGCTTGGCAAGCTGGAAACTGTAGCCTAGATAGCAGCCGCTTATTGAGCGCTCCTGACAACATTCCCGGTCACCCTGAGCAACCTGCTTTAGTTTCTCCACGCGAGGTAAAACGCCGCAATATGCGCACCATTGAAGGCCGTGCGATTATGATCCATGCGCTGGCACATATTGAATTTAATGCCATCAATTTAGCGCTGGATGCGATTTGGCGATTTGCTGATATGCCTGAGCAGTATTACAGCGATTGGCTTAAAGTGGCTGCCGAAGAGGCTTATCACTTCACCTTGCTTAATCAACATCTGATTCAACTGGGCTATGTTTATGGTGATTTTCCTGCGCATAACAGCTTGTGGGAAATGGCCGCAAGAACCACTGATGATATCTTAGCGCGTATCGCTTTAGTGCCCCGCACCATGGAAGCCCGAGGGCTGGATGCTAGCCCTGCATTACGTAGCAAACTGGCTCAAGTAGGCGATATGGAGGCAGCCGCTATTTTAGATATTATCCTGCGCGATGAAATTGGGCATGTAGCGATTGGTAATCATTGGTTTAATTGGCTGTGCGTCAAGCGTGGCTTAGAGGCGATTAGCACTTACGCTAGCCTTGCTCAACAATATGCAGCGCCAACGCCGCGCAAACCGTTTAATCATGAGGCGCGGCTTGCCGCTGGCTTTACCGAGCAAGAGCTTGCTTGGCTTGAACATGCATAAAAAGCTCAGTAGCACACTGGCGCTTGATGAGTTTCACAATCACTACCCCGTGGCACGTGGTTTAAATCGTCAAATTTATTTCCATTTAGGCCCCACTAATTCTGGCAAAACTTACCAAGCACTTATCAAGTTGCAGACGGCAGCATCGGGTGTGTACCTTGCACCACTGCGCTTATTGGCAATGGAGATACGCGATAGGCTGATGGAGGCTGGCGTACCTTGCAACTTAATCACTGGTGAGGAGCGTCAGTTTGTTGCTGGCGCAAAGCATACCGCTTGCACGGTGGAGATGATGAATCCCAACCAAGCGGTGGACGTCGCCATTATTGATGAAATTCAAATGCTACAAGACGAATCGCGCGGCTATGCTTGGACGGCTGCATTGATAGGCGCACCAGCAAAACAAGTGTTTGTCTGCGGCGCGAATAGTGTTACCACCCCGTGTATTAAGGCGATTGAAGCATTAGGTGAGTCTTATGAAATCACCTATCTAGAACGCAAAACGCCTTTATTGCTTGAAGGTGAAGGCCTCAGCGGTCAAAAATATAATCGTTTTAAGCTCAAAGGCAAGTTACAAAAAGGCGATGCAGTGATTGCTTTTAGCCGCAAAGATGTGCTGACTTTAAGCGCTAGATTTCGACAATGGGGGCATGGCGTTGCCTCAATTTATGGCGCTTTATCGCCTGAAGTGCGCCGAACAGAATCTAGGCGTTTTTGCGAAGGCGATGCCGACATACTGGTAGCAACAGATGCGATTGGCATGGGATTAAATTTGCCCATACGCCGGGTGATTTTTTCTAGCATAGATAAATTTGATGGGCTTGCCAGCCGCCAGCTTAACGCAACCGAAGTGCGCCAAATCGCTGGGCGTGCTGGGCGCTTTGGCATTTACGATACGGGCTATGTCAGCGCGTTTGAAAATGACGAGCTGATACACCTAGAACATATGCTCAGCACTTCGGATGTGGCGGATTTAGACAAACTGCCTGTTTCACCTAGCTTTGCCCATTTATCCGAAATCGCAGACACATTACATACCAATCAATTAAGTGTTGCCCTCAACTACTTTGCCGAACGCATCAGCATCAATAGCACACTGTTTGCCATTGCGCCGCTGCAAACACAAATACAACTGGCCTTGCTGGTCGATGAGTACGCGCCTAAGCTGCATTTAAAAGATAAGTTTATTTTTAGCTGTGCGCCGATAGGCTGGGATAAAGCACGAGAACGCGATTACTTTTTAAGTTGTTTAGCCTGTGTAGCGCAGCAGCAAAAGAAGGCGCTCCCCAGTGATCTGACTTGGCTAAACTCAAGCAGCCCTAAACATTTGGAAGCGGCTGAAGATTTAAGCAAAGATATTAGTTTATACGCTTGGTTGGCGCATAAATTTCCTAAGCATTTTTATCAACTCGATGAACTGCCTGCGCTGAGGAATAAAGTTAGCCGATATATTGAGGCGGCATTATTGGTGCAAGCGGGATACCAAGACACTTCAAAAGAGCTGATGTATCAATCAGGGCTTAGCTAGTTTGATGACTTAGCTAGCTTTTGGTGACTTGCCTAGTTTGAAGACTTAGCTAGTTTCATAACTTGGCCAGCTTCAGGGCTAAACCAGTATGGTTTGTATCAGTATTTTCTAAATTGCCCCACCACCACACCAAAAATCTCTAACTGGCCTTGTGGACGAATAGTTGGGTAGGCTTTATTAGCGGGGTAAAGTACAAAGGCTTTGCCTTCGCGCCCCAGTGTTTTAAGGGTAAATTCATTATCGACAATGGCAATCACGATATCGCCGATATTAGCCGTTTGTTTTTTTTCAACGATGACCACGTCATCTTGAAAAATACCAGCATCTATCATGGAATCGCCCTTAACGGTAATTAACACCGTATCCGATGGCCGCTCTATCAGGTAATCGTCAATACTCAGACTCTCGCTACGGTCACTTAATGCGGCGGTTGCAAAGCCTGCTTGCACAGTGCTTTCAGCCAATACGCGATCAAAAAAACGACGGCCTGGCTTTAAGCGCCCATCAGGTGCCGACTCAATAAAGTTGAGTAGCTTAAGTCTGGCGACTAAAGCCGTGACCGCATTTTTAGACTTAAAGCCTAAAAGCTGCGCAATTGCGGCGTAAGACGGCAAGATTTTATGATCTGCATAATAATCTTGGAGCTTGCCTAAGTAGTCGATATCATTTGCCATAGCGCTTACCATACTGTACGAACGTACACACGTCAAGCATTTCGTTCAGTCCCAATAAAAATAGGGGCAAATTTGCCCCTATTTTCCCCAACTAAACCCAGATTAAAACTAGATTAAACTTTGATTAAACCTAGGCTAAGCCCAAATTAACTAAATAATGCCCAAGCTTTTTGTAATGTACTCCATACCCCGTAAGTGATAGGAATCAACACCGCCACCCAAGCAATCACCGCAATGCCTGAACCCGCACTGGCTTGCCCATTAGCGCCTTTAGAAGCTGGCGCGGCTTGTTCATGCGCTAGTTTCTTTTCAGCGGCTAACTCTGCTTCGGTCATAAAGTATTGATCAGCCACAGGACGCACTAATAAGTTAGCGACAAAACCAACAACTAACATCCCTGCTAACACATAGAAAATAGGCGCATAGATTTGATCAAATGGCACTTTTGCTTCAACCCGCACATCATGCATATAGTTAACAATCACAGGGCCTAAAATGCCCGCTGTTGACCAAGCAGTGAGTAAACGACCATGAATAGCGCCCACAAACTGGGTACCAAACATATCGGCTAGATAAGCTGGAATGGTTGCAAAACCGCCGCCATACATTGAAACAATAACGCATAAAGCCGCGCCAAAAAGAGCCAATGATTTAACATCCGCACCGTAACTTGCAGTGGCGTAAAGTAAGGCACCTAATACAAAAAAGATAAAGTAAGTTTGTTTGCGCCCTAGCTTGTCAGATGAACTTGCCCAAGCAATACGTCCAAAAATATTAAACAGCGAAATTAAACCTACAAAGCCAGCAGCAACTGCGGCTGCCGCGGCTGTTAATACGTCATCTTTTTTGATGTCAGCAAAACCAACATCAGGCTGATGAATTAAAATGCCGCCAAAAGTTTCTTGCAACATCGGTGCAGCCGCGCCAATGATGCCGATACTGGCAGACACATTCATACAAAGCACCAACCATAGCAACCAAAATTGTGGTGTTTTATGTGCTTGATTAAGATGCACATGACGGGTGGCAATCATGCCATTAGTCGCTTTTTCGGCTGGCGGTGTCCAACCCGCTGGTTGCCAACCTGTAGGCGGCACACGGTAGCCCAAAGAGCCACAAAGCATAAATACTGCATAAGTGACGGCCAAGACTAAAAAGGTCTGCCATACCCCAACTTCTGTCGGTGTTGCGAAATAAGCCATCAATTTAGTGGCAATCGGTGAGCCCACTAAAGCGCCACCGCCAAAACCCATAATGGCAAGGCCTGTCGCCATGCCGCGGCGGTCGGGGAACCATTTAATGAGGGTAGAAACAGGTGAAATATAGCCTAAACCTAGGCCCACGCCACCTATCACCCCTGAGCCTAACCACATCATCCAAAGCTGATGGGTGTAAACACCAAAAGCAGAAATCAGCAAACCGCCTGCCCAACAAAGCGTAGCTACAGAACCCGCTTTGCGAGGACCAGCACGCTCAAGCCAGCCACCCCAAAGTGCAGCAGAGCAACCAAGCAACACGAAAAACAAGGTGTACATCCAGCCCAAATCAAATTGCGTCCAATTACAATCCGTGGCAAATAAAGCGCGGCCTGTACCGCTTAATTTTTCGGCAAATGTTGTTGCGCCTGCGGCACATGCCGCCAATGGCTTGCCATCTGCCCCCATTAGCGCGTTGCCTAACGGCTTCCAAAACACCGAAAAGCCGTAAGCCATACCGATACACAAATGCACTGCCAAAGCGGCTGGTGGAATTAGCCAACGATTGTACGAAGAAGGCGCGATGATGCGCTCTTTAGAAAAGAAATCTGACATATGATTAACCCTCGTTATTAGTTTTACTCAAGTTTTTAAACTTATTTGAGCTGAAGCTTTTTGCTTCTTGAGCAAGACTATATATGCAAGTTTAAAACTTTGCCACCTTGCCAAGCGAGAGAGATAAAACAGTGCAAATAAAACGGGGAAATAGAAGGTAAATAGAGGCTATCTAAGCGGGGAACTACAAGG
>JBMSSY010000027.1:0-13781 GCA_049424605.1 Candidatus Methylopumilus sp. | reverse complement strand
ATAAAACGGGGAAATAGAAGGTAAATAGAGGCTATCTAAGCGGGGAACTACAAGGCGCTTTTACGATTACTCACGCCACCTGATTTGCTTTTGAGTTTGGGGTTGTCGACTTCTGGGGCATCGGCTTTAAATGTGGCAACACGTTGACGCTCAGCGATTTTGGCTTGCAAAGCTTCTAATTCATCTAGGGTGATCATATGGTCACCGTTTAAATCAACCGCCCCGAAATGCCGCGCCAACTGGGGCATGGCATCATAAGCTTCTTCTAAGGAAATCGTGCCATCATTGTCTTTATCTGCTTGGGAGAAGCGCTCTTGTATGCGCTGATGCATCACACGGCGGCGCTCTTCAATCTGCACATGAGCAGGATCCACAGTACGGGAGTACTCATCTAAAGCGCGGCGCAGACGAATATTGTCATCCATATTGACACCTACGGCGTCATTAGATGACTTGGCATTGTCAACTTGTTGCGATTTATTCGCTTCATCATTACTGGTTTGAGTATCACGCGGGGCAGCCATCATGATTTGGCTAGTGGAAAAACCCAAGGCCAAGGCCACGGCAAAACGACACATCAACACCATGCGGTTGAATTTAGAAAAACTCAGCATGTTTAAGTTGAACAACTTAGAGCAAGTATTAAAGTTTTGATGGATTAACATGCACCCTTAACCGTATTCACAATAACAACGAATATCAGACCTAACAAACAAAAACCAGTTCAGGTCATTTGAAAAAAAACTTAAAGACTGCAAGCGCCAAACTGCGTTAACTGACTATGTCATCATGCTATAGGAATGTAAACCTAGTGTTTCATACAAAAACAGGTTTGTAAAAAAATGTAACTAATTAAATTTAAAATAGCCCAGCGCAAATCGTATAATACCCCTTCAATAATCCGCAAGCTTATGGAGCGACTTTTTAATATGAGTACACCATCACAATTACCCAACGCTAAAAAAATTCTTATGGTAGATGATGACGTTCGCATGCGCGAGTTATTGCAACGCTACTTAACAGAGCAAGGCTTTAATATCAAAACCGTTGCCGACTCAACCGAGATGGATAGCGTGCTAGGCCAAGAACATGTTGATCTGTTGGTGCTAGACCTGATGCTGCCAGGTGAGGATGGCTTAGCGATTTGTCGTCGTTTGCGTTCGGCTGGCAATGCCATGCCTATTATCATGCTGACCGCACGCGGTGACGAAGTCGATCGTATTATTGGTTTAGAAATGGGGGCTGATGACTATTTGCCCAAACCATTTAATCCGCGTGAATTACTTGCCCGCATCAATGCCATTATGCGCCGCCAAGTCCGCACCGAGCCAAGCGCGCCAGCACTGGGCGCGGGGAGTTTGTCGTTTGGGGAGTTCGTGTTTAATCCTGCCACCCGCAGCTTGAGCCGCAATGGTGAAAATATCACCATTACCAGCGGCGAGTATGCCTTGTTAAAAGTGTTTATCGACCATCCAAGACAGCCGCTTTCACGCGATCGATTAATGCAGTTGGCGCGGGGCCGCGAACTTGATGTGTTTGACCGCAGTATAGATGTTCAGGTATCACGTCTACGTCGCCTGATTGAAGCTGACCCAACACATCCGCGCTATCTGCAAACCATGTGGGGCTTTGGCTATGTCTTTGTGCCTGATGGCGAAGCAGGCAAGCATTAATATGTCACTTAACTTAAAGCTAGCAATCAACTAATCTCGTGAAGCTCCTGCCACGCACACTGCTTGCCCGTCTGATGTTGCTTATCGCCATTTTGTTGACGATAGGTCAATTTGCCGCGCTCAAACTGTTCGATTACTTTGAGCGTGAGCCACGCGCTAATGCGGCGGCTTTGCAGGCGATTACCATCGTCAATTACACCAAAGCCTCATTATTGGCGGCGCATGAAAATCGCCGTATCGCTTTACTATCAGAGCTTTCGGGGCGTGAAGGCGTGCGTATTTATGCGGCAGATATTTTAGAAGAAATTGAGCCCTTACCTAAAGACCCTTTTATCCAAATGCTTGCGAAAAAAATTCGTAACACTTTGGGCAGTGATACCTTAGTCACCATCAATCATTTCGGCGTGCCCGGACTGTGGATCAGCTTTAATATTGACCAAGACGATTACTGGGTGGTGATTCCACGTCTGCAAGCAGAGCGCCACTTTCCTTGGCAATGGCTTAACTGGGGGGCTTTAGTCATTTTACTATCGCTGATTGGTGCTTATATGACGGCCATCAGAATTAACAAGCCACTCAAATTATTAGTCCAAGCCGCAGACCGTATTCGTAATGGGCAAACGCCAATACAGTTACCCGAAGAAGGCGTTGATGAGCTGCGCGCAGTGAGCCACACTTTTAATCAGATGACAGAGTCATTGGCGCTATTGGATTCTGAACGAACGCTATTACTGGCTGGCGTTTCCCATGATTTGCGTACGCCTTTAGCGCGACTACGTCTTGCCATTGAAATGTTGCCTGATGCGCAATGTAGCGCCTACAAAGACGGCATGATTCAAGACATTGCTGATATGGATGGCATTATTAATCAATTCTTAGATTTTGTGCGTGGCGTAGAAGGTGAGCCCACCCAGATGCTAGATCTGAATGCCTTATTGCAGTCGCTGTATGACAGGCATATTCGCTCTGGTCGCCAACTGACGCTCAAGCTTGCGCCCACCCATTTAATTGCACTCCGTCCGCTTGCCATGCAAAGGTTGCTGGGCAATTTAATTGATAACGCTTTTGCTTACGGCAAAGGCGAAGTCATCATTAGCACTAAAATAGAAGCCGAGAATATTTTGGTGAGCGTGTTAGACAATGGTCCGGGCATTCCCGAAACACAAAAAGCCAGACTTTTGCGACCATTTGAACGCTTGGACACCGCACGGGGCAACACCAAAGGTAGCGGTTTAGGTTTGGCGATTTGTGACCGTATTGCCAAGTTACACCGAGGCAAATTAGACCTGATTAACCGCCCTGAAGGCGGCCTAGAAGTAAGGCTGACTTTGCCTTTAAATTAACAGCAGTTAAATCAAGCCAGCGCTATACCAGCGCTGACATTAAAGATTAGGCTCAAACCAAGCCAGTTTCTCGCGCAACTTCACCACATGCCCCACGATAATCAAACATGGTGGCTTCAATTCTGCCGCAAGCACTTTACTCGCCAAATCACTTAAATCACCGACAACCACTTTTTGCTTAGCAGTGGTGCCTTGCTGTACCACTGCCGCAGGGGTGCTTGCCGCTAGGCCGTGTTCAATCAATTGAGCACATATCTGCGCTAAACCAACCAAGCCCATATAAATCACTACCGTTTGATTGGGGCGCGCCAAAGCAGGCCAATCCAACACGACAGCGTTGGCCTGACCATCACTGGACTTAAGATGCCCAGTGGTAAAAATACAAGATTGAGCATAATCGCGGTGCGTAAGCGGGATGCCCGCATAGCTAGAAACACCATTGGCGGCAGTAATCCCCGGCACTACTTGAAAAGGCACGCCATTTTCCATCAGCGTTTCGATTTCCTCGCCACCACGCCCAAAAATAAACGGGTCTCCACCTTTGAGCCGCAATACACGTTTGCCAGCTTTTGCCAGCTCGACCAACAGCGAATTAATTTGCTCCTGCGGCAAAGTATGTTGATCTCGCTCTTTACCTACGTAAATTAACTCAGCATCACGCCTCACCAGCGACATCACTTCTTTGCTGACCAGCTTATCGTAGACACAGACATCGCATTGCTGCATCAGCCTTAACGCACGAAACGTCAGTAAGTCTGGATCGCCAGGGCCGCCGCCAACCAAATACACTTCGCCATGTTTTGCCTCAGCATCGCCCGCTTGAATCGACTCCGCCAAAGCCAGCTTGGCGGCACGCTCTTGGCCAGAAAACATCAGCTCAGCAATCGGGCCTTGGAAAGTTTGTTCCCAAAAAATACGTCTAGATTGTGTATCGGCAAACTTAGCTTTAACCGCATCACGAAACTCAGCGGCGAGCTGAGCCAACCTGCCATAGGATGCAGGAATCATGGTCTCAAGCTTGGCACGAATAAGTCTGGCTAATACGGGGGCCGCTCCGTTACTGGAAACAGCAATTACCAGCGGCGAGCGGTCAATAATGGCTGGCATGGTAAAGCTGCAAAGCGCTGGGGCATCGACCACATTCACTGGAATATGCTGCGCCTTGGCGGCGATTGAAACTGCTGTATTGACTGCCTCATCATCTGTCGCGGCAATCACTAAAGTAGCGCCTAGCAATTGCGCAGCCTCAAATCTGGCTGGTTGATGCTTAATCTCACCAGCCAATACTTGTGCTTTAAGCGCATCACAAAGCTCAGGCGCAATCACCTCAACAGCGGCATCCGCTTTTAGCAACATACTGACTTTGCGCGTGGCAACATCACCGCCACCGATGACGACACAGCGAGCGCCTTTAATACGCATAAAAATTGGTAAAGATTCCATCCTCGCATTTTACCCTTGAATCTTGCTAGGCTGACTTAAAAATACAGCAAGCTATTCCAGCATCCTATTTTTTTGCTAAAATCGGGCTGGGCTTAAGGCCAGTACAAGCAATTCGCTTATTAACCATTTTTAATCATAGGTCATTACTTTGCTACTTTGGTTTGTCATTATTTACTGGGTGCTATCGGTAGGCATAGGCTTATATGCCAGCACAAAAGTCCACACCGCAAAAGATTTCGCCATCGCTGGCCGCCATCTTCCTATGCATATCGTTATAGCCACCGTTTTTGCAACGTGGTTTGGCTCTGAAACGGTATTAGGCATCCCCGCAGTATTTTTAAAAGAAGGGCTACACGGCGTGGTTGCCGATCCTTTTGGTTCCTCGCTTTGTTTGATTTTAGTTGGCTTGCTATTTGCCGCCCCGCTCTATCGTATGAATTTGCTTACCATAGGCGACTTTTATCGCAAACGCTACGGCCATACCGCAGAAACACTCACCTCTATCGCCATTGTGATTTCTTATCTAGGCTGGGTGGGCGCACAAATCACGGCGTTAGGCTTGGTATTTAATGTGGTATCGGCAGGTGAAATCAGCAAAGTGATGGGCATGTGGATAGGCTCAGGCACTATTTTAATCTACACATTATTTGGCGGGATGTGGGCAGTTGCCATTACCGACTTTATCCAAATGATTGTGATTGTAATTGGTATGCTATTTATTGGGCATGAAGTGAGTGATCAACTAGGCGGCGTAGGCTTGGTGATTGAGCATGCCAGACAAGCAGGTAAATTTGAGTTTTGGCCAACGCTGGATATTAAAGAAATGATAGGCTTCTTTGCGGCTTGGATTACCATGATGCTAGGCTCTATCCCGCAACAAGACGTTTTCCAGCGAGTGCAATCCTCAAAAACTGTCAATATTGCCATTTGGGGCTCCGTGCTTGGCGGAGTCTTGTATTTCTTGTTTGCTTTTGTGCCTATGTTTTTAGCTTATTCAGCCACGCTGATAGACCCTAAAATGGTCAATGGCTTGATTGATCAAGACCCACAAATGATCTTGCCCACATTGGTGCTCAAACATGCACCACTGATCGCTCAGATTATGTTTTTTGGTGCTTTATTATCCGCCATTAAGAGCTGTGCTTCAGCCACGCTACTAGCGCCTTCTGTGACGTTTACCGAGAATATTATCAAACCTATTTTGATTAAACGCCTCGCTGGGGAGCGACTTGCTGATCATGTGCTATTAAATTACATGCGCATCGTGACCCTCAGCTTTACTGTACTGGTGACGATTTATGCAGTGCATTCAGATGCAAGTATTTTTAGCATGGTTGAAAACGCTTACCAAATCACCTTGGTGATGGCCTTTGTGCCATTGGCCTGTGGCGTTTATTGGAAGCGCGCGACCAATCAAGGCGCCTTGCTATCTATCTTTTTAGGCTTGGTGACTTGGCTAGCATTATTGATTGCTGGGCCTGAAGACCCGTTGATTCCCGCACAACTGGCGGGGCTGATGGCTGGTGGTTTAGGCATGCTGGTTGGCTCATTGCTGCCCAAATATATTCCAGACCCATTGCCTGAGCACCCACATAGTTTCTTACATGAGCATGCTTCACAAGCGCATCAGCATTAAACAGCGCAAGCCTTAGGTCTGGCACTCCGCGCAGTAAAAAGTTGAACGCTGCGCCTGTTTAATTTGGCAAATCGGCGCACTGCATACTCGACAAGGTTGATCGGTGCGTGCATAAACAAAATAGGTCTGCTGAAAATAACCAGGATTACCATCCGCACCAAAAAAATCACGCAGGCTACTCCCGCCTGCTTCAATGGCAGCGGCTAATGTGGCCTTAATCTCAGCCACCAAGCGTTCACACTTAGCTTTACTGACCCGATTTGCGGGCGTTTTAGGGTTGATTCTGGCGCGAAACAAAGACTCACTGGCGTAGATATTGCCAACACCCACAACCAAATGACTATCCATAATGGCGACTTTAATTGCCGTACTTTTATTGCGTAAGTGCTGATATAAATACTCGGCGGTGAAGTCCATTTCAAGCGGCTCAGGGCCTAGCTTTTGAATAAGCGGATGACTAGCCACCGTTTGTTCTGCACCAAGCCACAACACGGCGCCAAATCGACGAGGGTCACGCAAGCGCAACACTTGCCCATCAACAAAGTGAATATCGAAATGGTCATGCTTGGCGGCGGCTTCATCTTGTGCCAATAAACAAATACGGCCCGACATACCAAGATGCAAAATTAAAGTGCCAACCAGTCCCTGCTCTGCCTTAGTAAATTCAGCCAAGATATATTTAGCACGACGACTTAAACGACTTAATTTAGCATTAGCAAGCGTGGTGGGGAGATGGCTAGGAATAGGCCAACGCAAAGTAGGATGGCGGATAATGACTTGGCTAACCGTTTGACCAATCAGCGGGGCAATGCCCCGCATAGTGGTTTCTACTTCTGGAAGTTCTGGCAAGAATTACTTACCGAGATTGATAGGTGGGTTCAACAAAGTAAAGCCTATATCAGGCGGCACATGGTACATCATGCCTTCGTCTGGACGCCCTAATAATAGCTCTGGTGATTCTTGTATTTTGTCTAAATGCACTTTGCGACCATCACTTAGCTTCACTTCATATGAAGGGTAAGTGGTTTTACGATCTGGCGTATAAGGCTCTACACGTTGCACACTCACACTGCGCCAATAAGAATCAAACCATTCATTCATTTCATTTTGCGTAGGTTTGGCTTTTTCAGGCGAGGCCTTCCATTTGCCATCCACCAAATCAACATTCAAGCGCACTTCTTCCCATTGCTCTAGGTGAGAAAAATCAAAACCTGAAATTTTCTTTTGCTCATCGGGCTTAAATGGCGTTTTATCTAAATACTCTTCGACAGGCGATTGTGCATTTTCGGCATAGCTTACAGGCAACAAATAAACATGATTGTTGTAAGCCACATACTGCTCTGAAGTCACTGGATTAAAAGTGCCAAAACTAAACGCTTCATTGTCGAACTTAAGCTTTAATTTAGGCTGGTCTAAACCAAACTGTGCTAAATCAGTTGCTTCAAATTTTTGTACACTTTTCGCCGCCACCAAAGACAAAATACGCATTACCAGCATTTGGTCAGCCCGCGCTTTATATGGCTGGACGATATACCAATAACCATCAACTTTTTCAAAAGCCACGGGCGCTTTGGCAGGAAACTCGACGCTCACTTTAGTAAATGTGCCAAGTTTCAAGCTTGAAACTTCGTAAGCAGCTTCTTTGACCACAGCTTGCTGTGGGCGCAGTTTAATAAAGGCAGCGATGCCTAGCACCAACACCAACAGCAGAATATTAACTAACCAGCGTGACTTCATCCTTGTATCCTTTTAACTCATTCAGCCTGCATCATTAGGCTTTACGGCGTTTCCACCACAACATCACACCCGTCACCAATAAGGCTAGTGGAATAATGACTTGGAATAAACCGAAGGACACCCCAAAAATCGGCATAAACACAATCAAGGCCCAGAAATGACCCCAGCCTGATTGCGGAATGGTAACGTTCATATCTTTAAGTGGTTTAGGCTGAATCGTGATTAAAGTATCATCGCCCGCCAACCAGTTGACCATATTCACACCCAAATCAAGATTGGATTCACTAGTAATATGCGTATTGGATAAGAAGTTAGCATTGCCCACTACCACCACGCGCTGGCCTTTTTTGCCATAAATACGCTCTAATGCCACCGCGATATTAATCGGGCCTTTGATGTCTTCTTTTTCATCAAAAACGGCTTTAGTCGCTTTTGCGTCTAATTCTTTAGGATTGTTTTCTAGCCAACCATTAGGCGCTACATCAATAATATTGCTGACTTTCCAGCCATTATCATCTGTACCTTGAGCGCTGACTTTATGGGCTTCTGGAAACATGGTGCGCAACATAAAGTTTTTGGTAATGGCGTGTTCACCATATTGACTGGCAAAGGCAAATTTTGCGTTTGCGCCATATTGCACCGCAGAGCCGTCTATCACCATGCCTTTGGACACTTCAAGGCCGATGTATTTAGCAATCTCATCCAGACCATGCAAATTATTATCATCTAACAACCACAGCAAATTACCGCCGTTATCAAGATAGGTCTTAATCTTCTGCACTTCAACAGCCCCTACATTCACTTGCGGGCTGGCAATCACCAACATAGAACCATTCATAGGCACGCCTTGCGCAATGGTTAAGTCAGGATTGAATAATTTAAAGCCTTTCTTTTGTAGCTGTTCGCCAAAAGCACCAAGATCATTATCTTTAAGGCCAATCAAGTTGCGTTCGCTATGCCCATCTAGATACATCACTGGCTTTTCATGGCTACGTGACAGACGCACCAATAAATTGGTCATTTCTTGCTCTGCATATGGCGGTAATAAATGCTCACTGCGTTTTTGATATTCAACCACCAACTCACCTTCAGCTTTAATCCCCGCTTCTTGTGCCAGCTTGGGCTTTTCAGCCGGGCTTACAAAGGCAACGTGAATGTCTGGCTTGGTGCGTTGAAAACGTGAGATAAAATCACGCACACCTTTGCGATAGTTTTCTCCATGTGCCGTATTGTCTTCGGAAGCAAACACGGTGACATTGACGTCACCTTTCATTTGCTTCAAGACATTGATACTGCCTTCGGTCAAAATATTGCGGTTGCTTTGCGTAATATCGCGTGACAGATGGTACTCATGGCTTAAATAGCCAATCAAAGACACCAACACCAAAAATAAAATAACGAAAAAACTGTTTTGCATCAGCAGTTGCAAACGTAGCTTGCGATTAATTTTCATAATGTAATACCCGATTAGCCACGAAGACGGTCAGCATCAAGACGACGTACCGTAAGTGTTAAGAATGTAACGATGAACAATAAGAAATAAGTGATATCTGCGGTATCAATCAAGCCGCGTGCAAACGGCTGAAAGTGATGCATCAGTGATAAATAATTCACCACACTGGCCTCATCCCCTGTTAAGAAACGATCAACAATTAACAGGCCGAATAAAGCGATAAAAGTAATAATAGCCGCTACCACAGGCTGTGCTGTCAGGCTTGAAAAATAAAGTCCCAAGGCTGAAAAGCTGGCCACCAACAGCCACAAACCTAATACGTTGGAAAGCAAATAGCCAAAATCTATGTCAGCCCATGCGTTCAGAGTAGCAAGCATCACGGCAACCATCGCCACCAAAATAGTCAGGAAAGAAACCAAGCCGAGAAATTTACCCAGCACAATTTCAGTCAGCGAAAGTGGCGCGCTGAACAAGAAAGGTAAGGTGTTGCTGCGGCGCTCTTCGCTAATCAAGCGCATTGAAAGCAAGGGCACAGAAAACAGCATCACAAAGGATGCTAAGCCAAATACGCTTTGACCAATAAACATGGTCACCCCAGTACGTTCTGCTGGGCGAATAGCGCCAGACATCACCTCAAAATACTCATTCACCCCATTTAAAAAATAAGTGCCGAAGGCAAATTGCAACAAGGCTAAAATCACCCAGCCCATAGGCGAAGCAAACACGCTTTTAAGCTCTTTTCTTGCGACGTTTAAAATCATGAGTTTTACTTTCTAAAATTCAATGTAAGGCGCTTATGCTGCCGCGTCTTGATAAGTCAATTGTACAAATACGTCTTCTAGACTGGTTTGGTCTGGGCTAATTTGATGCAAGCCCCAGCCTTGTGCTACCGCCGCTTGTACCAAAGCTTCAGCAGGCGCTTTGCCTGCGGCATAACGCACTCGCAGCAAACCGCTAGCTAAGGTTTCAACCGACTCAACCCCAGCGACTTTGAGTAACTCATCATGAGATGGCGCGTGATTCAAACCAAGCAATAGTTTGTTGCCATGGCGTTGTTGTTTGAGAATATCGATAGAACCGTTAAACACTAGCTTGCCTTTATCGATAATTTGCACGTGGTCACAGACCATTTCCACTTCAGGCAAAATATGCGTAGAAAGAATCACGCTATGTTCACCGCCAAGCTCTTTAATCAGGGCGCGAATATCACGAATTTGAATGGGGTCTAGGCCAACCGTTGGCTCATCCAAAATCACCACCATAGGGTTATGAATAATCGCTTGTGCAATACCAACGCGCTGTTGATAGCCTTTGGATAGGTTTTCAATTAAGCGCTTACTCATTTCAGTCAAACCGCAACGCTCTTTGGCGCGTTGCACCGCCAACTTAATATGTTTAGCGCTCACGCCATGTAAACGTGCGGCAATCGACAAAAACTCATCCACAGTAAATTCACGATATAAAGGTGGGGTTTCAGGCAAATAGCCAATCAGCGCTTTGGCTTCTTTTGGATTTTCCATCATATCCACGCCACAGATTTTCACGCTACCTTTGCTAGGCGCTAAGTTACCCGTGAGCATTTTCATGGTGGTCGATTTACCTGCGCCATTTGGGCCAAGAAAACCAAGCACCTCACCTTTACTCAAAGTAAAGCTGACATCGCTGACCGCTTCACGGCCGCCGTAGATGCGGGTTAAGTCGTTCGCTTCAACAGTTAAAGTAGTCATAAAAAATAAAGACTCCACATTATTTGGCAAGGCCAAATCCAAGTTACAAGCCGATTTCTAAGGCATGCTAAATTAAAAAAACGCCTGACAATTGTCAAGCGCTGAGCAAGCAACAAGCTATTTTTTCGTCATCGAATGACGGTTTGAAACAAGTCCTATTGGAAAGTTTCAATTAAAAAGCTATAGTCAGCCCTCATTATGGATGAACTTGCATAAGGTGTCACGGACTAAGGACTAACAAGTACATTCCCTATCAGCAAAGAAACCTATTAACTCATGCCAAAAAAATCAAATTTATTGCTCGCCTTTAAAACTAAAACACTGCTCACTGCAATCACGCTAGGCTTATACGGACTAGCTGCTAGCCCGCTGGCTTTAGCCAATAATACCTTGCCCACCGCAGTGCAAACTGAAGCCAACGCCGAGTTTGTGTTTAAATATTTAGCCGCTGAAATCGCTGGGCAACGCGGCGAGATAGGGCTTTCTACCAAACTGTTTTTTGACTTGGCTAAATCAAGCCGAGATGTGCGCTTAGCCGAGCGCGCCACCAAAGTGGCGATGTATAGCAAAAGCCCTCAAATGACATTAGAGGCTAGCAAGCTGTGGTTAGAGCTGGATGAAAACTCAACCGAAGCTCAACAAACTGCCACGCAAATGTACGTTATCACTGGCGATTTGACTGCGGCAAAACCCTTGTTGCAAAAGTTGCTTGAAAAAGAAGATAGCCGCGCTAACGGCTTTTTGTATCTCAACACGCTTTTATCGCATCAAGCAAACAAGACTGCCGTATTGCAGTTAATACAAGACCTCGCAAGCCCTTATCCAACATTAGCCGAAGCGCATTTCACCGTTGCACAAGCGGCTTTTCAGGCAGACAAACCAGAAATCGCGCTCAGCGAGATTATCAAAGCAAGCCAATTACGCCCGCATTGGGAATTGGCAGCCATCCAACAAGCCGACATTTTATATACCTTGTCGCCAGACCAAGCGATTGCATTTTATCGCAGCTTTTTACGCGACAACGATGATGCCAATGATGCAAGGCTTAATCTATCGCGTATGTTGATTAAGCAATTACGCTTTACTGAGGCCAAGCCAGAGCTGCTTAAACTATCTAAACTGGCTAATAGCAATCCAGAGATTTTGGTTGTAGTTGGTTTGTTATCAGTACAAAGCAACGAGTTTAGTGATGCTGAAAAGTACTTTAAGCAAGCGCTGGATAGTGATCTTAAAAATAAAGATCCAATTTATATTTATCTAGGTCAAATCGCTGAAAAAAATGGCAATGATGCTGAAGCAATTAAATGGTATAGCGCAGTGCAACAGCCTGCCAACCATGCAACACCACAACAAACCGATCATTTTTTAGAGGCTAAAATCAACCTAGCTAATGTGATAGCACGTAGCCAAGGGGCTGATGCCGCCATCAAAGTGCTAGATGACTTGGAGAATTTAACAGATAGCCAATTAATCCAAGTGATTTCTGCACAAGCTAATCTATTGGCTCAAGCTAAGCGCTTTCAAGAGGCCTACGAGTTACTAGGCAAAGCGGTGAGCAATATGCCTAACGCCAACGAATTGCTTTATGACTATGCCATGGCGGCCGATCGTGTACAGCAGTTCAGCGTGTTAGAAACACAATTACGCAAGCTGATTAAAATCAAACCAGATTTTGCCCAAGCCTACAATGCGCTTGGTTATTCATTTGCTGACCGCAATATCAAGCTTGAAGAAGCCAACATCTTGATTAGCAAAGCTTTGGAGCTTAATCCAAACGACCACTATGTGATGGACAGCATGGGCTGGGTGCAATACCGATTAGGGAATTTGGACAAGGCTTATGAGTTCCTCAGCCGCGCCTTCAGTTCACAAAAAGACAGCGAAATTGCCGCGCATTTAGGTGAAGTGCTTTGGAAGCAAGGAAAACAGGAAGAAGCCAAGCAGATTTGGGCTGAGGCCTTAAAAACCAATCCAGAAAATGATGTGCTGGTTAAAACCATTAAAAAATACCAACCTTAACCTTGATGAAGCTGTTTAAATATGGGGTTGCTGGCTTTGTATTGATGCTCACGGGCTGTGCCAACATGCCCGCCAACATCCCCTCGGCAGACAACAAAACATCGCCTATCGCCTCACAAGCGCAGACCATCCCCACCGAAGCCCAGCAACATCAAGCGGCGCTGGCAGTTGTCAGCGATTTTAAAATCGAAGGCAGAATGAGCGTGCAAAGCCAAGGTTATGGGACGATGGGCAATATCCACTGGATACACGCCCCAGCCTACGATGCCATAGATTTATATTCACCGCTGGGTAATAAAATTGCTGCCATCGTCAAAAATGCTGATGGCGTCAGCTTAACTTCGCAAGATGGAAAAGTGATACGCGCCCAAAGTGCAGAAACGTTGACTGATCTGACGCTAGGATGGCCGCTACCATTTTCCAAACTCTCAGATTGGATAGTAGGCCGCCCAGCCAATGGCGTTGTCAGCAGTTTTGCTTGGGATGAACAAGGCAAGTTAAGTAAAATGACGCAAGACGGCTGGGAGATTAGTTATCTGCAATACCAGACCGAAAGCCAGCCTGTTTTGCCAAGTAAAATTAATCTACGTCATCCAAAAATGAATCTGCGCATCGTGATTGAAAGCTGGGACACCACAGCTCAAACCGTTCCACCACAAACTGAACCACAACAACCAGCCCCGCAACACAACACCGCGCAAACGCCTTAATCATTCATTATTCATCATGTCAGATTTAAGCAAACAATTT
>JBMSSY010000026.1:0-14241 GCA_049424605.1 Candidatus Methylopumilus sp. | reverse complement strand
TTTCCGCAACATCCATATCTTCCCAATAACGCATCACAAAAGCTTCTCGTTGACGTGCGGGCAGTTTACTCAAGGCATCTTCAATTAAAGCCATCGTTTGCCGTTGTTGCAAGTTTGATTCTGGCTCATTATTTTGAGCATCATCAGCCGAAACAAGCACTTCAAGCGGGTCTGAATCCTCACCGTCTTCACCCGACACGCTAAACGACGACATCAAAGTCATCCAAACATTTCTAACTTTTTGGCGGCGCCAAAAGTCACGCATGGTGTTTTGCAAAATGCGCTGAAACAGCATGGGGAACTCGGTGGCTGGCCTATCTGCGTACTTTTCGGATAGCTTCATCATTGCGTCTTGCACAATATCCAAGGCCGCATGATCATCGCGAACAGCGTAAGCGGTTTGCTTGAAAGCTCTGCGCTCCACCTGCACGAAAAAATCTGATAGTTCTTGTCTAGTTGCCATTTCGCTTAATGTATCGCTTTCGAGTGAAAAAGCAAAGCACATTGCTTGGAGTCATCACAGATTGCATATTCTGATTGTGAGATAAGGCATAATTTAGCTACAATCTACGACAGAATAATCATTGCAGAATATCTAAAACTTATGACCACCATACCTATGACGACAAAACCAAGCTGTCTACTTGTTGACGACGAGCCTAATTTATCTGAGTTTCTTGCGATTAACCTCAAAAAAATGGGCCTCCAAGTTGACTGTACAGAGACAGTTGCGGACGCAAAACATTTACTTTCACATCGTCATTACGATTTATGTTTAGCCGATATGCGCTTACCCGATGGCAATGGGTTAGATTTAGTGAAACATATTGGCTTTCATCAGTCAGGTTTACCCATCGCCATTGTGACTGCCTTTGCTAACTCAGATAACGCAGTTTCTGCGCTCAAGGCTGGTGCTTTTGATTATTTGAACAAGCCCATTAAATTAGAGCAATTACAGGCCTTGGTGCGTGCAGCACTTAAATTTGGCTTAGACCATGAGCAAAGAAATGCAAAAATATCCTTGCTAGGCAATTCAGCCGCCATGCAACAAATCAGACATGTGCTTGAAAAAATGTCACTCAACCAAGCGCCCTTATTAATCACTGGCGAGTTGGGGACAGGCAAAGAATCGGCAGCTAGGTTGATACATCTGAATAGCCCAAGACGAGAGCAAGCATTTATTAAAGTGCGATGCGAAACGCTCAATCAGGAAAATGCCGAAAAAGAGTTTTTTGGCTACACAAAAACTAATCCGCAAGACACCAAAAAAGAGCGTGATGGCTTTCTCAAAAGCGCCCGTGGCGGCACTTTGTTTTTAGATGGTGTTGATCAATTACCCATTCAAATTCAAAACAAATTACTGGATGTGATTGAAGATGAAAGCTTGGACATACGCTTTATTGCCGCCACGCATCAACCGCTTGATTCATTAATGAGTCAAGGCTTGCTCAACCCAGAGTTTTATTACCGTATCAATGTCATGAGCTTTCATATGCCAGCCCTTAGACAAATCTCTGAGGATATCCCACTGATTGCAAATCACCTGCTTATCAAAATTGCAGAAACCTACGGCGGCACGCCTATCGGCTTATCTGAATGTGCCCTCGATAAATTACAAAACTGTCGATTTTTAGGTAATGTGCGTGAGTTAAGAAACACCTTAGAGCGCGCTTTTACATTATGTGATGGCAATCAAATCACCGCAGAGGATCTACACATCAAAGAAAAAGTGGCTTTACCCGCATCAGCGCAATTAAATGTTTCAGCACTATCGCTACCGAATTATCTCGAAAATATCGAGAAACAAGCGATTAAAGAGGCGCTAGCCAAAACTCACTTTAACAGAACCGCGGCGGCCAAATTATTAGGGGTGAGCTTTAGAACATTGCGTTATCGGCTCACCAAGCTGGGTTTAAGCAAAGATGATGACCTAGAATAAGCGCCTCAAGGCTTTAGCTTAGGGCTAAGGCTAAATACAGCAGATACAATAAGCCGTTCACCCAAACATGCCAGACACGAAGTTGGCCACGCGAAACCATCCATCGCAACCAAACTGTTGCGAGCAAGGTAATCAGCACACCAGCAAACACTTCTTTTTGCGGTGCCCAAGGCGTGAGCATAATCCCGATTGCCGGCAACAAGGTGCCCTGAAACACCAAAGCCCCAGTAATGTTACCGAAAGCCAAGGTATCTTTGCCTTTACGTACCCACAAAATACTATTCACTTTTTCAGGGAGTTCTGTGGCAATAGGAATCACCAGCAAAGATAGCAGCAAAGGCGTAATGCCCAGCAGTTCAGCAGTGGCTTGAATCCCCGAAATAAAACCCTTAGCGCCGCCCACCAGCAATATAAGACCTAACAAAAGCTGTGCTGTCACCACCACCATATGATTAGGCAAGCCTAAACGACACAAAAACATAGGATCTTCTGCTTCGGTGGCATGACCGTCTGCCACCAAGGCTTTTGAAGCGCGCAAGGTGAGCATGATATAAATAAAATAAATAATGACCATCACAAAACCAATGGCATAACGCAAGATGCCGCCATGCGGCACAAACAGCGCTAATGTTGCGAACCCAAAAGCAACAATAAAAAAATCCAAGTCGCGTTTTAAACCTGTTCGCTCTGGATGAAAATGCCCAGTTGATTTTCTGCGCTTTAACACCGCAAAAGCCAGTAATGAAATGGAAAGTGTAGAAAGCATAAGCGGAGCGCCTAGGATGGCGCCAACACCAATTTCTTCATTAAGATGGGCATCGCTAGTGCCAGCCAGCAAGGCCAAGAGCGGCACCGAGGTTTCTGGCAAAGCGGTACCAACAGCGGCAAATAATGACCCCGTGACCCCCTCTGAGATCCCTAATTTTTCGCCTAAATGCTCAAGCGCATTGGTAAACACTTCGGCAGCAATTAGAATAACAATCAAGAACAAAAATAATTCGGCAAAAATCATGGCAATACCTCAAAAATATATAGCTGAATTTTATCGGATAAGCGAGTATTAAGCATGCAGAATCTTCAAATTAATCAGGATGGCATTTGCCATGCAGCGCAGTACATCGCTTCACCCAATGTGGATGCACGCCCATCCAACACGGAAATATCACTGCTTGTCATCCATAACATTAGCTTACCGCCCAATCAATACGGCGGTAATGGCGTGATTGAGTTATTTACTAATCAGCTCCGTGCTGAGGAGCATCCTTACTATGCTGAAATTGCCCATTTAAAAGTCTCTACGCATTTTTTTATTCGCCGTGATGGCAGCTTGCTGCAATTTGCATCCTGCAATGACCGTGCTTGGCATGCAGGCGTTTCGAGTTGGCAAGGCCGTGAACGATGCAATGATTTCTCCATCGGTATAGAGCTAGAGGGTAGTGATTTTGAAGCATTTGAACCTCTGCAATATGCAACACTCCAAGCTTTGATTGCAAGTCTGAAAGCGCGTTATCCAATACAGGCTGTGACGGGGCACGCCGATATTGCACCCAATCGCAAAACTGACCCTGGCCCTTATTTTGAATGGTCGCGCATCAAGACTTAATCACATTTTTTACATGGCTTCGCTATACTCTCAACAATTCCAATTGAAAGTTTTTCGCATGTTCAATCCGCAACACTGTTCAACACCCAAAGCGATCGTTTTATTACTTGCCAGCACCTTATTAATCAATCTCAGTTTGGTTGCTTGCAGCAAAAAAGAAGCCGAGTCAGATGCTAAAAAGAAACCGCAAGCAGCGCTAATTAGCACAACAGTTGCCGAAACTAGCCGATTAGAAATTCGTGAAGAGTCTATCGGCAGTTTGGAAGGCTTAATGGATCCGACTGTGGCTGCGGAGACCGCTGGTCGTGTGCTTAGAATACTGGCGCATCCTGGTCAGGCAGTCAAAAAAGGTGAACCTTTAGTGCAACTTGATGCTAGCGATTACAACTTGCAGCGCACACAAGCACTAGCAGAAGTAGCTAGATTAGAAGCTCTAACCGCTAACCAAAGCCGCATTGTTGAACGCAATCAAGTGCTAGTCCAAAAGAAATTTATTTCACAAAACGCTTTAGAAGATGTTTCTACGCAACAAGCTGCACTGCAACAACAACTTGATGGTGCAAAAGCACAAGTGGCTATTATTGAACATAACCGTGGCAAAACCACCATCCTTGCGCCGATAGATGGCCTAGTAGAAAAACAAATCGTCTCCACTGGCGACTTTGTTAAAGTGGGTGACCCTGTATTGCAAATCATCAGCAAACAAAAATTGCGTGTGCATTTGCCATTACCTGAGAGCATCGCCGCCAAAATCCACGCTGGCATCAAAGTCCGCTTAACTACCCCAACCTCCAATAATGAAGTCATTAGCACCATACGCGAATTGAAGCCATTAATTAGCGAGACCAGCCGTGCAGTTGATGTCATTGCTGATGTGAATGACCAAGCAGGCTGGCAACCTGGCGCTAGCGTAAAAGGTGAAATTATTTTAGGTGAACATCCTGACGCGGTTTTAATTCCAGAACAATGCTTGGTGTTACGTCCTGCAGGTGAAGTGGTTTATGTCATCAAAGATGGCATCGCCCTGCAACGGGTCATTAAATCTGGCATACGCCAAGATGGCAAAATCGAAATTATTGAAGGCTTGGCTGCGGGAGAAGTGGTTGCCAAAGATGGGGCGGCTTTTTTAACCGACAAAGCCAAAGTCAAAATCGAAGCAAAAAAACAAGCAAGCCAGTAAGCATCCGATTGAAAAATACGCATCCAGAATCTAAGAGAATATCGCATGAATTTGCCTGAGCTTTCCATTAAACGCCATGTGTTTGCATGGATGCTATCTGCTGTTATCGTCTTATTTGGCGTGATTTCATATCAGCGCATCGGCATAGATCGCCTTCCCTCGATTGATTTCCCGATTATTATGATTAACACCACGCTCAAGGGCGCTAACCCTGATGTGGTTGACTCCAGTATTACCAGCATTATCGAAACAGCCGTTAACACCACGCCGGGCATTGAGCATATTCAATCATCATCATCTCCTGGCGTTTCAACAATCACCATCACCTTTGCGCTTAATAAAAACATTGATGTGGCGTATAACGAGGTGCAGTCCAAGGTCAGCCAAGTCCTCAAGAAACTACCTAACGATACCGATCCGCCAACTATTCAAAAAGTGGACTCTAATGCACAAGCTGTGATTTGGCTGGCACTCACTGGCGACCGCACCATACAGCAACTCAATTTATACGCCACCAATGTACTGAAAAAGAAATTTGAAACCATCAATGGTGTGGGTGAAGTGACTTTAGGTGGACGGCGTGATCGAGTGATTCGCGTCAGCCTTTCACCAGAGCGCATGGCAGCCTACAAGCTAACAACTAGCGAGCTGATTAATGCTTTTAACACCCAGCATGTGCAATTGCCGGGTGGATTTTTGGTCAGTAGCCAAACCGAAAAATTAGTCAAACTCGACTTAGAGTTTCACAACGTAAGGGATTTGGGTGAGCTCATTATTAAGCACAAAGATGGCGCACCTGTTAAATTAAAAGACGTTGCCAGCATTACCGACAGCATCACCGACAACCGCCAAGTGGCGCGGTATAAGGGCAAACCAACTGTAGGTCTAGGCATGGTAAAAATTGCCAATGCCAATACAGTTGAAATTATCAAAGAAGTTGAACGCCGCTTAGATGAAGAAATACGCCCCAACCTGCCACCCGGAATGAAATTAGAAATCTCCACCAATGATTCTATTTTTATTAATCAATTGGTGGCCTCGCTTAAAGAACATTTATTCACAGGCACCCTGCTCGCTGCGCTGATTGTATTTATTTTCTTACGTTCTATACGCTCAACCTTAATTATCGCTACCGCTATCCCCGTCTCGCTATTGGGCGCGATTGCGGTGATGTATTTCTCTGGTTACACCTTTAACTCCATGACCTTGCTAGGCTTGCTGTTGCTGATTGGCGTGGTGGTGGACGATGCCATCGTGGTGCTGGAAAACATTTTCCGCCATCGTGAAAATGTGGATAAAGACCCGATCAGCGCTGCCATCAACGGCTCAAAAGAAGTGACTTTTGCGGTGATTGCCGCCTCGCTCTCACTCGTGTGTATTTTTGCCCCTGTCATCTTTATGGACGGCATCGTTGGCATGTTCTTTAAATCTTTTGGGGTGGTAGTCACTTGCGGCGTACTCACTTCATTATTTATTTCCCTCACCCTCACGCCCATGCTTTGCTCACGCTATTTAAGTGTTGGTCACCAGCAAAATAAATTCTACAGTGCCATAGAACGAGGCCTCGCCAAGCTAGATAGCACCTATCACCAGCTACTCAATTTAAGCCTGAACCATCGTTGGCGCGTGCTGATCATCACCGTGTTATTCGTGATTTTAGGTGGTGGTTATGCGATGAAAAATGTGCAAAAAGATTTTGTACCAGAGGCCGATGAAGGTAGCTTTACCATCAGTGTTAAATCACCACTGGGTTCAAGTTTGGATTACACCGACTCTAGAATGAAGTTAGTAGAAGCTGTGCTGGCCAGTCACCCCAAAGAGGTTGCCAGCTACTTTTCAACCATAGGGGCAGGCTCCAAAGGGCAAGTCAATCAAGGCAATGTCAACGTCAGATTGGTGCCGAAAACCGAGCGGGAGAAATCTCAAAAAGCTTTGATTAAAGAGCTAAAAAAACAATTTGACCAAATTCCTGGGGTAAAAGCCATTCCATCCCCCTCATCGATTGCCAAAGGCCAGCGCTCAGAAAAACTGCAATTTATTATTACTGGCCCAAGCCTAGATGAAATTGGCAGCCTTTCCAAACAGATGCAGCAAGCATTGAGCAAAAACACGGAAATGGGCAAAGTCGATTTGGATGTGCAACTCGATTTGCCGCAATTAGATATGAGTATAGACCGCACTCGTGCTGCTGCTTTGGGCCTCAGTGCTAGCGATTTGGCTAGCGCGGTGAGCATGTATGCTGGCGGCTTAGATATTGCCAAATACAATGACTTAAATGGCGATGGTATGCGCTACGACATTCGTCTCAAAGCTAATGAAGATGAGCTCAAACAAAGCAGCGATTTGAGCAAAATTTACCTACGAAGTGCTAGCGGTGAATTAGTACGTTTAGATGCTGTTGCTAGCTTTAAACCCACCTTGGGCGCGGCAGTCATTGGTCGCTACGATTTACAATATTCAGCCAGTTTTTTCGCCAATCCCAATATGCCGTTAGGTGATGCCGTCAGCTTGGTCAAAGCAACGGCGGCAACGATTTTGCCGACTAATTACAGGCTTAAAATGACAGGGCAAGCAGAGGAATTTGGCAAAACATTTAAGAATATTAAGTTCGTGTTTATTCTTGCCTTTATTTTGCTTTATATGGTGTTAGCAAGCCAATTCAACTCGTTTATTCAGCCCTTTATCATTATGTTGGCACAGCCACTGGCGATTATTGGTGGCTTGATTGCGCTTTTACTTTCAGGCGATTCGCTGAATATTTACTCAATGATAGGCTTGGTGTTATTGATAGGCTTGGTTGCCAAGAACTCCATCTTGCTGGTTGATTTAACCAACCAATTGCGTGAGCGTGGCGCCAATATCAATGATGCGCTAAAAGAAGCCTGCCCGATTCGTCTGCGCCCAGTGGTGATGACTTCACTCACCATTATCTTGGCACTATTACCCGCCGCATTTGGCTTAGGTGCAGGCAGTGAAACCAATAAGCCGCTTTCGGTTGCGATTATTGGCGGGATGATTTCATCAACCTTGCTGACCTTAGTTGTAGTGCCAGCCGCTTACTCCTTGGTGATGCACGGTTTAGAAAAGTGGAAAAGCAAGCAATCTAAGATTGTTGCCTAGCAAGCTAGGCTAACGAATACGTTTAATCAGGTACTCCAGCGCCAAGGCAGGTACTTTTGCTTGCCAAAGTGCTGGGTTGACGGGGAAATCTTCAAACTGCCCTGAGCGCTGGTAACCTAAGCGCTCATAAAATTCAATTAACTCAGTCCGCAAAGTAATCACTGAAAGATAAAAACCAGCTACTCGCCACTCTCTAGCTGTGATGGCCTCGGCGGCTTGTATCATCTCGCGACCATAGCCTTTATTTTGCAACTTTGGCTTGACCGCAATCAGGCCAAATTTAGCAGTATTTTCATGATGCTCACAGGCAATACATGCCACCACTTGATCTTGCAAAACACCGACTAAGATAAAAGCATCTTCACGCTTAATCAATGCTGCAACTTCTGGGGTGCTAATGCGCAGACCATCTAGCAAATCCGCTTCCGTTGTCCAGCCAGCACGGCTAGTTTCGCCGCGGTAGGCGGAATTAACTAATTCGGCAATGCTAGCGGCATCACTTAATTCTGCTTTGTGAAAACTTAACATCGCCTTATTGATTCACTAGCTTTTGCACGACCAAACTACCCACCATATCGCCTTGCACATTAACCGCTGTACGCACTGTGTCCAGCAAACGATCTATCGGCAACAAAATCGCAATCGCCTCTGCGGGTAAGCCCACTGATTGCAAAACCATCACCATAGTGACCATGCCAGCACTCGGAATACCTGGCGCACCCATGGCGGCAATCATGGCAGTAAAAAAGACGATTAACTGCTGTACCAAACTGAGCTCTATGCCCGCAAGATTAGCAATAAATAATGCGGCGGCGGCTTCGTAAAGCGCTGTGCCATCCATATTAATGGTGGCGCCAAGCGGAATAACAAAGCCTGCAATTTCTGGCTTAACGTGTAAATGTTGCGTGGTGCAACGCAGCGTTACAGGTAAAGTGGCGCTGCTTGAGCTGGTTGCAAAAGCGGTGACTAAAGCTTCACGCGCGCCTCTCCAAAACCAAAGTGGCGATTTGCCAGTAAATAAAAACAATATTATGGGCAGAACAACGACTCCATGAAATAAAGTCGTGCCCAACACCACCACCACAAATTTACCCAAAGTGCTGAGCATGGCGGCATCTTGCAACACTACTAGCTTGAGCAATAAAGCAAAAATCCCCAAAGGCGCTAGGCGCATAATCCAGCTAACAATTCGCATACAGACTTCTAGCGCTTCTTGAAGTAAGACTAATATATTTTTGTAACGCTCACCGCCCATCACCAGCGCAATGCCTAAAATCAAGGCAAATACCACAACCGCCAGTACATTGCCTTGCGAAAGCGCAGTAAAAGGATTGAGAAAAATGCTGTGTAAAAACTGTGCAAAAAATTCAGGCAAAGGCAATTGCTTAGCCTCAAAGTTTTGCATGGCATCGCTAAACATCGCCAAGTGCATGCCTGCGCCCGGCTTAAAATAATTACTAGCGAATAAACCCAAAGCTATTGCGATTGCCATTGAGGCGACAAAAAAAGCTAAAGTCGCGACCCAGACTTTATGTATTTGCTGATGCTGACGCAAATTGGCGATGCCTACCGCAATTGAGCAAAATACCAAAGGAATCAGAATCATTTTAAGCAAGTCGATAAACAAGCTTGCCAGCAAGTTTGCTGAATACAAGCTTAATTTAACCACATGATGCTCAGCACCCAGCCCATGAAAATACCAACCCAAACCTAGGCCGGCGATGGCACCAATAAGGATTTGTAGATTAAGGCTAGGCAGTTTCATATTGACGCTTTCCCCTTTTTGGCCGCTACTTTGCTCGTAGCCACTTTAGTCGTTTTTGCTTTAGTCACCGCTTTAGATTTGGCAATCGCTGTTTTTTTGCGCTCCGCTTTTACGGTTGCCTCGTCTGGGGCGGCGACTTCTTCGGCTGATGCTCGCTTTTTATCTTCAGTAGGTTTGATTGCACTGGCTTTTTCAAATACAGCAGCAAAGAAACCGTCCGTTTGATGTAGATGCGGCAATAGCTTGAGATATTCACCTGTATCTAAATTAATTTGCTGTTGCGCCAAAATGCTATTGGCAGGCACTAATACAAAATCAGGATTGGCCTGTAAAAACGCTTCGGCAATTTGCTCATTTTCGTCTCGCAACAAGCTGCAAGTCGCGTAAATCAGACGCCCACCCGCTTTGACCAACTTAGCGGCACGCGCCAGAATGTTGGTTTGCTTCACCGTTAACTCCAACACATCCTGTGGCTGTTGGCGCCATTTCAAATCTGGATTACGGCGCAAAGTGCCAAGGCCGCTACAAGGCGCATCCACCAACACACGGTCAAACTTCGCATTGAGGCGCTTTAATTTTGGATCAGCTTCACTACTGATTAATTGGCTGTGCAAATTGGATAGGCCTGAGCGCTTTAAGCGTGTGCCTAAGTTTTGCAAGCGCTTTTCAGAAACATCAAATGCGTAAATGCGGCCTGAGTTACGCATTAAAGCGCCCATCGCCAAGCTTTTACCCCCAGCGCCCGCACAGAAATCAGCCACCATTTCACCGCGGCGCGGCGCGACTAATTGCGCTAATAATTGACTACCTTCATCTTGTACTTCAATCTTGCCATCGGTAAATAACACGTGACGACTAATGGTCATTTTTTGCGGCATACGCAAACCATTGGGTGAGTATGGTGTTGGCGTGACTTCAGTTTGTTCAGCCGCAAATTTAGCCATCACTTCTTCTCGCGTGGCTTTAACTAAGTTAACGCGCAAATCCAAAGCGGCTGGCTGGTGCATACTTCTGGCGATGGTTAGTGCTTGCTCATCGCCATATTGCTCAACCAATTTATCCCAAAACCACTCAGGCAAATCCGCTTGCATGGCCTTGCTAATATCATCCGTTTTTTTCGCTTTAATTTCCAAAGCCCATTCTTTTTGTTGGGCGTTTAATGTGTCAGCGAGGTCGCGTGTACTCATGCCAAGCACGCGCACCAAGTAAGCCACCAACAATTTGCGTGGATCATCGCCACCCGCCACATAAGTCAAAAATGATTTGCGGCGCAATACGCCATAAGCAGATTCAGCAATAAATGCGCGGTCTTTAGTCCCTAGCTCACGATTTTGCTTAAAGAACCAACCAAGCTTCACGTCGGCAGGCCCTGTGTTGGACAAAACATCCGACAGTGCTACACCAGCGAGTCGTAATAAATTAGGGTTGATTGTCATGTGTGATATCGGTATCTATGCGAGTGGCGATAAATTCGTACCCGCTACCGTCCTTTGCTATTTTTAAAATTTTAATGGGGATAAATCGATAATCTTCTGCTAACCAAACATCCGTTTTTTCATCCACATCGCCGCTACTTTTAGCGATGTGATAGGTATTGATTTGACCGAATTTGGTGCTAATCACTTCTTCAGCAATAAACTGATAGTGATACACACGCACCATCTTGCCGTTGGTTAAAGGCCATTCCATCCTATCCAATGGTGGCACAAACATAAACTGATACATAAAACTTAAAAAATCTTGGGTACCCTCTGGCAGTGCTTCTACGGTTTGCGTGTTGTGAGTTTTAAGCGTTAATTGCATCTTATCCCAATCAAAACTAGCCGCTTGAAACTTATCTGGCTTGCCCGACACTTCTAGTTGGTAACTATCAGGCTGTAAACCTTGCTCAGTCACCTTGCCAACACTGCTTTCAATTCGTTTACCAGCAAAGGCTAGCGAAGCCAGCCCAACTGCTTGCATTTCACTACGCAGACTATAACGGCCTTGCGGCTCTGCTTGGTAGCGATAATGCGCTCGACCTGTGCCAAAACCTAATCGTTTTACCTCAAAATCCATGTCCACAAATGCAGGCGGCGGCAAGCGCGGCATTTCTTCATATTGCGGTCTGTCTTCTTCGCGCCATAGCGGCTCGGCAACTTGAGGGCTCTGCGCTTGCGCACCTGTATTTGGCTGAATAGACTCGCGGCTAATCTCAGGCGAAGCTGGCATACGCTTGCTCCTCGGCTGAGGCGGCTTTTTAGGTGGCAGAACTGTTTTCTTAATTGGCGGAGCAAGTAACTGTGCTTCTATCAAATGTGTTGGCGACTCAAACGTTGGCATCACAAAACGCCAACCACCTAACAGCAGTAGATGTAACAACACCGAAAGTAAAACCGCCCACAACCAACGCTGTGGCACGCGCATTCGGAGTAATTGAAGTGTTAATAATCGGCTATTTTTCAAATGATGTTTTACTGATTTTTTAAAACACAAAACAATCAAAGTTATTCGCTATGAATACTCATCAGCGTTTGCTCAATAGTCGCACCATTTTCCTCACGCATGATAATTCGCACTGGCAAATAAAAATGTTCAAGCGCCAACCAGAATTCTTTTTCATTACCGCTGGCGCCTTCACTTGCATTGCTCAAATGCAAGGTCTTAAATTGTCCTGCGTCCACGCTTAAGCTCACCTCACGCTCAAGCACTTTGTAGTTGTAAACGCGCTGCTTTTTGCCTGTGGTAATCGGTAAGCTGACCTCATCACCTTTGGGCGGGAACAGCATCCACTGATATGGAAAACTCAACACATCTTGTGTGCCTTTGGCTAAAGGCTCGGTGGTAGTATCGCCTTTGTTTTTCATGCTTAATTGATGCGTGACCCAATCAAAATCCGCATAAACGGCCTTTTTTTCATTATCGCCTTGATGCTGCTCAAAGTGCTTGGGTTGCAGGCCTTCTGCGGTTACAAGCCCCTCACTCTTTAAAATGCGCTTACCAAAGAGCGCCGCTAAGCCCACGCCTTCGGTCACGCTTTCAATCACATACTGGTCGCCCGTTTGTTTAAAAGTCTCAGTGACATTGGCAAATGGCTTACCGTTGCGGGTAGCATGGTAAGTGAGCACTACATTTTTTGGTGCAGCAAACGCCATGTTTGCCACCAGCAAAAAGCCAATTAATGCTAATTTAGCGGCCAGGCTCAAGTTGATTAAACCACCACTGTTGGCGCTTCGCCTGCTTGTTGCTGACGAATAAAGCCAATTTCAAATACTTGTTCACCTTCGGCTTTGAGCAAATCAATCGCCGCTTGGGCTTGCTCTTTAGCCACGATCACTACCATGCCTATGCCACAGTTAAAGGTTTTGTGCATTTCGCTTGCCGTTACATTGCCTTGGGCTTGCAACCAAGTGAACAAAGGCGGCATATCCCAACTACCGTTTTTAATTTCAGCAGTTAAGCCTGCTGGCAATACGCGTGGCACATTTTCGGTAATCCCGCCGCCAGTAATATGCGCCATGCCTTTGACCGTCATAGTTGAAATCAATTTAAGCAAAGGTTTAACGTAAATGCGCGTTGGCGCCATCACTACATCTTTGAACGGTTTGCCGTGGAAGTCCGCATTAAAATCAATGCCTGATTTCGCAATTAATTTACGAATCAATGAGTAGCCGTTTGAATGCGCGCCACTTGAAGCGAGGCCCAACACCACATCGCCTGCGGCGATTGTTTTGCCAGTGATAATGCTTTCTTTATCGACACAGCCCACTGCAAACCCTGCTAAATCGTATTCACCTGCTGGATACATGCCCGGCATTTCAGCCGTTTCGCCGCCCACTAATGCACAACCAGATTGTTCGCAACCTTGCGCAATGCCTTTAATGACTTGCGCCGCAGTGTCTACTTCTAGCTTGCCGCATGCAAAATAATCTAAAAAGAACAAGGGCTCGGCACCTTGCACCAAAATATCGTTTACGCTCATCGCCACTAAATCGATACCAACGGTGTCATGCTTATTAAGCTCAAAAGCGAGTTTTAATTTAGTCCCCACGCCGTCGGTGCCAGACACCAAGACTGGGTTTTTGAATTTTTTAGGCATTTCAAACAATGAACCAAAGCCGCCTATGCCGCCTAAAACCTCAGGGCGCATGGTGCGTTTTGCGAAAGGCTTAATCTGTTCAACCAGCGCATCACCCGCTTCAATATCTACCCCAGCATCGCGGTAGCTGATAGATGTGCTATTGGTTTGGTCGTTCGAATTCAAAGCTTTCTCGCTTTCTACAAGATAAAAACAAATAAAAGGTTAAAATACACTGATAGTGTATTTTTATGTCGTACCCGAATTTTAACCTAAATGGCGACCAAACGAGAAAAGACTGAACGATAAAAGCCGTGTTATTCCGCTTTAATTGCTTTGTAATATTAAATAAATGAAACAACTGCTGCTTGATATCCAACCAGATGCATTACCCAGCATTGCCAACTTTGTGGTTGGTCGTAATGCAGAAGCTTTGCACAGCCTGCATCAAGCCTTGCAAACAGGCGCTGAAAGCCGTTTTATCTACTTTTGGGGAGCGGCAGGCAGTGGCAAAACTCATCTGCTTAAAGCCGCACAGGCATTAGCAAAAGCCGCTCATATTCATCTCGTCACGGCT
>JBMSSY010000025.1:0-14605 GCA_049424605.1 Candidatus Methylopumilus sp. | reverse complement strand
GCAGTAAGTACATCTTTAACAGTCAACGGTGCTTTACCTTGCGCCACGCGTGTGCGTGAAATCCAATCAGACGTTGCAAGAATGCCGCCCAAATTGTCAGATGGATGGCCCCATTCAGCGGCAAGCCATGTGTCGTTAAAGTCTAACCAACGAATCATTGCTCCGATATTGAAAGCAGCTTGGATTGGGTCGAGTTGAAACTGTGTACCAGGCACTTTAGCCCCATTAGGCACTACAGTTCCAGGCACAATTGGCCCCATTAATTTTGTACATGCAGGATATGAAAGTGCTTCAAGACCGCAACCTAAAGTATCCATTAAGCAGTTACGTGCTGTGTCGTAAGCTTCCGAACTTTCGATTTTGTAATTTAATACATAATCTGCAATATCAACCAAAACTTGGTCTGGATTAGGGCGCACATTAGAAATATGAGATGACATGTTATTACTTTCTTTTTTTAGATAAATTAGCGGTTTTCGATTGGCAGGAATGGTCGGTCTTCTGGGCCGTTATATTCTGCATTTGGTCGAATAATCTTGTTATCAATACGCTGCTCAATGACGTGTGCAGCCCAGCCAGTGGTGCGGGAAATCACAAAGATGGGGGTGAACATGGCAGTAGGAACCCCCATCATGTGATAACTCGACGCACTGTACCAGTCGAGGTTTGGAAACATTTTCTTTTCGCGCCACATGGTTTGTTCGATGCGATCAGAAATGTTAAATAAGTTCATGTTGTTGCCAGCCTCGCAAAGCTTGCGTGAGATTTCTTTAATCGCCACGTTGCGAGGGTCTGAAATGGTGTAAACGGGATGACCGAAGCCGATAATAATTTCTTTGGCAGCCATGCGGCGCATGATGTCAGCTTCCGCTTCATCAGGGGTTTTGTAGCGAGCGATAATTTCCATCGCTGCTTCATTAGCACCGCCGTGTTTAGGGCCGCTCAATGCGCCAATCGCGCCGCTGATGCTAGAGTAAATATCAGCCAAAGTGCCAGCAATCACTCGTGCAGTAAAGGTTGATGCGTTGAATTCGTGCTCTGCATACAGCACCAAAGAAGTGTTCATGCAGGCTTCGTGCAGGGCGGATGGCTTTTTGCCATGTAGCAAGTGTAAGAAATGCGCGGCGATAGAATCATCATCAGTGACGCAATCTATCCGTTTGTTGTGCTGACTAAAGTGATACCAATAAAGCAAAATAGAACCAAAGCAAGCAATCAGACGGTCTGCAATATCTTTGGCGCCGTTGATGTTGTGGTCTTCAGCTTCTTGCTCAAGCGTGCCTAGCATAGAACAGCCAGTACGCATGCCGTCCATAGGATGCGCATCGGCGGGAATTTGCTCTAACACTGTTTTAAGCGCGGCGGGTAAGTCACGCAGCTTTTTAAGTTTTGCGTGGTAGCCTGCTAATTCGGCTTTGGTAGGTAAGGCGCCATAAATCAATAAATAGGCAACTTCTTCAAAAGTTGCATGTTTGGCTAACTCTAAAATGTCATAACCGCGGTAATGCAAATCATTGCCTGAATGGCCTACGGTACAGATGGCTGAAATGCCAGCGACCACGCCAGAAAGGGCAACGCCTTTTTTACGTTTTGGCTCAGTGCTAGCTGAATTTGCATTGTTTGTCATGACTGTTTCCTATCGTTATTTTTAATATAACTTTTGTTGAAATCATTAAAGCGGTGCTTTATTTTTTTGCTGATTAACCTTTATAAAGCTGATCTAGCTTTTGTTCAAAAGCGTGGTAACCCAAATAATCGTAAAGCTCCATGCGGCTTTGCATAAGCGATACAACATTCTTTTGCGTACCTTCTTTCCGTACCGATTGGTAGACTTTAAGTGCCGCTTGGTTCATGGCACGGAAAGCTGAGAGTGGGTATAACACCATGCCTACATCGGCACTGGCCAGCTCTTCTACCGTGAATAAAGGCGTAGAGCCAAACTCGGTAATATTGGCAAGCACAGGCACTTTGACGGCGCTGGCAAATTGTTTGTACATGGCAAGTTCTGTCATGGCTTCAGGGAAAATCATGTCAGCACCCGCTTCCACGCAAGCACAAGCGCGGTCTATGGCTGATTGCAAGCCTTCCACAGCCAGTGCATCGGTGCGCGCCATAATGACAAAATCAGGGTCAGTTTTTGCATCCACGGCAGCTTTAACGCGGTCTACCATTTCTTGCTGGCTAACCACCGCTTTATTAGGGCGATGACCACAGCGTTTTGCTTGTACTTGGTCTTCAATATGCACTGCGGCTGCGCCCATTTTGATCATGGATTTAACGGTGCGGGCAATATTGAAAGCGCCACCAAAGCCTGTGTCGATATCCACTAACAAAGGCACATCGGTGGCATCGGTAATGCGACGCACGTCTGTCATCACATCATCCATGGTTGAAATGCCTAAATCAGGCAAGCCCAGTGAGCCAGCAGCAACGCCGCCACCAGACAGGTAAATGGCTTTATAGCCGACTTGCTCAGCAAGCTTGGCATGGTAAGCGTTAATAGCGCCTATGATTTGTAGCGGTTTTTCTGCGGCAAGTGCAGCACGAAATCTTGCGCCAGCGGAAGTTAGGGTTGTCATGTTGTTGTCCTAGGTCTTAAGCAAAAAAGGTTCTTAAGCGAAAAAGGCGTGTTCAGCTTCGGCAGGAATATTAATGCCGCTGACTTTGGCTTTTTGTAATACTTCCCAGTAGTAGCGATAAGTCGCTCTATCATGTAATTCGCCAGCATGTTGAATAGGGCCCCATTCCGCTTGTTGTGCGGCAATTAAAATATCTGCGGCGTCTTGCACTTCATCAAGATTAGGCTTCATTGCATCAACAATGGCTTGAATCTGCGTTGGGTAAATACTCCACATTCTTAAAAAGCCGAACTCTTGGCGAGCGCGTGATGCGTCACTATTGGTGGCGACCGTATTTTTTAAATCGAGCGATACATTGTGCGCTGGCACAATGCCGTGCATTAATGCGGCGGCGACGACTTCTGCTTTAGCACGGGCCAGTAAACGATGTTCAAATTGCCCTGGGCTACGCATTGCAGAGGCTGGAATCGCGCCGTGATGGCCGCTGACAAAATCCATTAAGCCAAAATCTAAGACTTGAATCCAAGGTAGGGCGGCAATCTCAAACACCTCATGTAAAGCGCCGTGCGTTTCAATCAAAATATGGATAGGAATTTCACGCTTAATACCGTGTTCCTTACATTTGTTTTGAATGTAAGTAATCATCTCTTTGACTTGCGCGGCATTGGTGGATTTTGGAATGGTGATGTAAGCCAGAATATTGCCTATGCCTTGCACAAAAATATCTACATCTTGGCGCCAAGCAGGGTGGGTGTAATCATGAATACGCACCCCCGCCATTTTGTGCTTGTTGGCTGCAGATTGTTGCACCCGCACAATCATTTCAGCATGTTCGCGCTCTTGGCCTGCCGCCGCGCCATCTTCGCAATCGCAAGTGATATCGAAAATCGGGCCTAACTCATCTTGAATTTGTAGCGCTTTTAAGATGAGCTTTTCGCTACCAGCAAAATGCTCACAACTAGGAATGACTGGAAAGGCTTTCTCGCCTTTAAACAGCGCGTCGTTTGGGTGGACTAAAGTATTCAAGAGCGTTTCCTTTTCCAATATTGCGAGTGAAGATTGTTAAGCGATGCGGCTAAGATCTACGTGGCATCAGCACGGTATAGTCCAAATCCAGCACCACGTTTGGGTTATAGCTGCGTTTGCCATCTACCGTGGTGGAAGCCAATGCGATAGCGGCTAGCGGCTCAGCTTTAACGCCGACTAAACGTAAGCGAAGTGCGCCTACATCTTTGCGATTAGGGATTTCAAAGCGATCTAATACTTCGCTGTGAGCATAAATCGTATCGCCTGCAAAAGTCGGGTTGCAATGCGCGCCACCGTTAATGGCGGCGATGCTAAGGGCATTTTCTAAGCCTTCATAACTCAATGCACGACAAACCGACATAATGTGACCACCAAATACCAAGCGTTTTTGGTAGCTGGATTTTGATGCGTCAAAATGCAAACGTGCTGGATTTTGGTAAAGTTTGGTGGCTAGCGTATGGTCGCTATCATCGATGGTCATGCCAGATGGATGCGTGATTTCCTCGCCTATTTGGTAGTCATCCCATAAGAATGTGCTGCCTGTCATGGTGGTATCGAAGCCTTGGTATTCAACATCGTGAGGAATGTCGAGGTCTTTGGCCTGAACCACAGTTTCCAAACTAGGCAATACAGTTTCTGGGCTTGCTGCGTTCACATCATGTTTGCGTACCATCACCCAGCGTATCCATGAAATCACCACTTGATGATCTTGATTTAGCGCCTCGCATTGCACATAGACAATGCCGCTTTTGCCATCAGAATTTTGCTTAAGGCCAACCACAGTGGATTTTGAGCTGATGGTATCGCCAGCGTAAATTGGCTTGATGAATTTAACTTGGGCATAACCTAAGTTAGCAATCGCATTGATGGAAATATCAGGCACGGTTTTGCCCAGTGCGATATGGAATGCCAACAAATCATCGATGGTACGATTTTTATAGCCCATCGCATGCGCCACTGGCTGAGCTGAATGGATCACTTGGCGAGCGCCAGTGAGTGCGATATATAAAGCACTATCACCCTCAGAGATGGTGCGCGGCGTAGCGTGATGGAAGACTTGTCCAACATAGAAGTCTTCAAAAAAGTTGCCGCGTGGGCTTTTGTTTGTTGCCTTGCTGTTATGCACTCTCGGCCTCCAGTTTTTGGATCATTTCGCTCAGTATCAGCAAGCGTTTGGCAGCTTCTACTTGGTGTCTTTCAATCAAACGGCCTTCTACCACCACGGTGCCGCGACCCGCTGCATTAGCCGCCGCTAATTCGGTAATCACTTCTTGCGCTAATTCCACCTCCGCACGTTTGGGGGTGTAGGCATCATTGCAATAATCAAGCTGTAAAGGATGTACCAATGTTTTCCCATCCAAGCCTAAATCGCGGCCCATACGACAGGCATATTCAAAGGAGTGCATATCTTTAAGGTTGGTGTTAATGCCATCAACAATTGAGCGACCATAAGCTCGCGCCGCTAATTGCACCATGGAGAGACTTGCCAACAGCGGCAAACGCTCTAAAGTAATGCGGCCGCGTAAATGTGAAAGCAGATCGGATGTGGCCATCACCATACAGGCGATGCGGTCTGAAGCGCTGGCAATCTCTTCTGCGTGCAATACCGCTAGCGGGCTTTCTATCATCACCATAATAGGAATGGTGGTGTTGCCTGCATCTTTGAGAATATCCAGCACGGTTAAAACATCTTCGCGACTTTCGATATTGGGGAACAAAATAGCATCTGCACCGATATTGGCGACTGCGTAAATATCATCTTTACCCCAAGGCGAATCGATATCGTTTACGCGCACCACAACTTCGCGTGAGCCAAAGCCACCTTCTTTAACGGCTGCTACAACATTGTTACGCGCCTCTTCTTTTGCTTCAATCAGAATAGGGTTGCCAAGATCAAGAATGACAGAATCCACAATCAGTGAACGCGCTTTATTGAGATAGCGCGTATTACACCCTGGCACATACAGCATGGATCTGCGTGGTCTAAACAAACCGTTCATACATTCTCGATTCAATAGTTATCTATATAGGGCTATTAGATTGCTGCTGAAATACAGCCAAATCGTTTTAGCTACGTGTGACGATTTTAGCCATAGCAAAAATCAAAGTCAATAAAAATATATATATCTTATATAAGACATAAAACTATAGACTTTTAATATTTTCTTGAGTTAAACTTGCATTTATGGTTACTACAAATACATCGTCTATCCTTCTGTATCAGCCGCTTTACGAGCAGATTAAGCGCATGCTGACGCAGAGTTTAATTGACGGCGAATGGAAAGCTGGGGAAATGATTCCCAGCGAAATGGAGTTGGCTGCGCGTTTTAAAGTGAGCCAAGGTACGGTTAGAAAAGCCATCGATGAGTTAGTGTCTGAGAATATTTTGATGCGCCGTCAGGGCAAAGGCACTTTTGTGCACACCCATAATGAAGAAGGCATGAAATTACGTTTTCTTCGTTTGACGGGTGAAGATGGTAAAAAAGCCTTCCCCAAAAATGAATTGCTTTCTTGTACTCGTGGCAAAGCCAACGCCAAGATTGCTAAAAAATTAAACTTAAAAACAGGGGCTTCGATTATTGAAATCAAGCGTCTGCTTGGCTTTGAAGGCCGCCCTTTGATTTTTGATCATATTATTGTGCCTTCTGCCGAGTTTGCAGGTTTGGGAGCTAAGCAAATAGAAGCATACAAAGGCTCTTTATACCGAATGTATGAGCAGGAATACGACATTCGCATGGTGCGTGCCGAAGAAGACATCCGTGCGGTAGGCGCTGAGGCCGAGGCGGCGCAAGCCTTAAATTTAGCGCAAGGCGCGCCTTTATTGCGTATTGAGCGCGTGGCCTTTACTTATGGCGACAGGCCGCTGGAATGGCGTTTGGGTTTATGTTTGACCGATAGCTATCACTATCGAAATGAGCTTGAGTAATTAGTAGTAATCACCAATTCATCTTACAAAGAAATCATCATGAGCGATTTAAAGACCAGAGCTTTGCATTACCACCAGTTTCCTAAGCCGGGCAAGCTGTCGGTTGAATCTTCCAAGCCTTGCGCCACGCAAGCAGATTTATCCTTGGCTTATACGCCTGGCGTGGCTGAGCCAGTGCGTGAGATTAATCGTGACCCTGAAAACGCTTATAAATACACCAACAAAGGTAATTTAGTCGCGGTGATTACCGATGGTACGGCGGTATTGGGCCTAGGCAATATGGGCGCACTTGCCAGCAAACCTGTGATGGAAGGTAAGGCGGTATTGTTTAAGCGCTTTGCGGATATTGATGTATTTGATATTGAAGTGACAGCACCTAGCATAGAGGCCTTTATTGAAACCGTGGTGAATATCGCGCCAACGTTTGGCGGCATTAATTTAGAAGATATTGCCGCGCCTCACTGTTTTCGTATTGAAAAAGAGCTGCGCGAACGCTTGGATATCCCCGTTTTTCATGATGATCAACATGGCACAGCGGTGATTGTTGGCGCGGCTTTAATTAATGCTTTAGCGCTACAAGGTAAAAAATTAGCCGATGCACGCATTGTCTTTTTAGGCGCTGGCGCGGCAGGCTGTGCCTGTGCCAGATTGCTCAAAGTAATGGGCGCTCAGCATTTAGTGATGGTCGATAAATCGGGCGTGCTTAAAACCAGTCGTGCTGACTTGCATGATATGAACCGAGATTTAGCCACCAGCCGCGATGTGAATACCTTGGCTGAAGCCATGGTAGATGCTGATGTATTTATTGGTGTTTCTGCGGCTAATGCTTTAGCGCCTGAGTTATTAACGCGCATGGCAGCTAAACCAGTTATCTTTGCGCTGGCTAATCCTGATCCTGAAATTCTGCCTTCATTAGCACATGCGGTGCGCGATGATATTTTGATGGCCACAGGGCGTTCTGATTTCCCTAATCAAGTGAATAACGCTTTGTGTTTCCCGTATTTATTCCGCGGCGCTTTAGATGCACGCGCTAAACAAATTACCACCGCCATGCAAGTGGCTGCGGCTGAGGCTTTGGCTGAAATTGCGCGTGAGCCTGTACCGCAAGAAGTGCTAGATGCTTATCAATTAACCGAGCTGTCTTTTGGTAAGGAATACATTATTCCCAAGCCTTTTGACCCACGTTTAATGGCGCGTGTTTCTGGACGTGTGGCGGATGCTGCCCGCGCTGAACAAGGAAAATAAAATGGCCTCTCCATATCCAAAAACGCCTAAACGCAATCGACCCAAAAACCTGAATTTGCTGACTATACGTCTGCCTATTCCCGCCTTGGTTTCGATTATGCATAGAGTCAGTGGCGCATTTTTGTTTATGTTGTTGCCTGTGTTGTTATGGGTGTTACACCTGAGTTTAGCTGATGCGGAATCTTATCAATTAGCACAAGCGGTGCTACATCATCCAATTGCCAAACTGATTTGTTTAGCGGTTACTTGGGCATATTTACATCATGCTTGTGCAGGGATTCGCCATTTAGCCTTGGATGCACATTACGGTTTACGGCTTAACTATGCCCGCGCCACCAGCCGTGCGGTGTTGATTATTAGTGGTTTGCTGACATTAAGAATGGGAATCTGGCTATGGTAGATCGCAAAAAACCTGCGCATGGCTTTAGTGATTGGGCTTGGCAACGCGCCACCGCCATCACCATGGTGATTTATAGCTTATTACTTGCTGTTCGTTTTGTGGTGGATGCGCCTAATGCGGGCTTTGATGGCTGGCATGCTTGGTTTGCACCATTAGCCTTTAGAGCGATGACGCTACTATTTCTTTGGGCTTTGATTTACCACGCATGGCTGGGGGTAAAAGAGATTTTAATGGATTACGTTCACAACATCGACATTCGCGCCAAGCTACAAAGCGTGTTTGGCTTGGTGTTGCTGGGGGATGCCATTTGGGCAGCTTATATACTTTGGAACCTATCATAATGGGAAATTTCGCATAATGGCCTCAGCAATCGAGATTAGAAAATATGACGCCATCGTTGTTGGTGGCGGTGGAGCGGGTTTACGCGCGGCTTTGCAACTGGCGGATAGCGGCTTAAGTGTGGCAGTGCTGTCTAAAGTATTTCCAACCCGTTCCCATACGGTTGCGGCACAAGGTGGTATTGCTGCCTCATTAGGTAACGTAGGCGAAGATAACTGGCATTGGCATATGTATGACACCATCAAAGGATCAGATTATCTTGGCGACCAAGATGCGATTGAGTTTATGTGTAAAAACGCCGCAGAAGCCATTTATGAGCTTGAGCACTTTGGGATGCCATTTGACCGTTTAGAAAACGGCAAGATTTTCCAGCGGCCTTTTGGCGGTATGTCTAAAAAGTATGGCGCAGAATCTGTGGCGCGCACTTGTGCGGTGGCTGACAGAACAGGTCACGCCATGTTGCACACCCTCTATCAACGCAATGTTTATGCAAAAACTGACTTCTTAATTGAGTGGTTTGCGCTTGATTTAATTCGTGATGCCGAAGGCGATGTATTGGGCGTGACAGCCATGGAAATCGAAACAGGGCAGGTGTTCGCTTTACACGCCAAATCAACCCTGTTTGCCACAGGTGGCGCTGGTCGTATCTTTCAGGCCAGTACCAATGCCTTTATTAATACTGGTGATGGTTTGGGCATGGCGGCGCGTGCTGGCGTGCCTTTGCAAGATATGGAATTTTGGCAATTCCACCCAACGGGCGTTGCGGGCGCTGGGGTGCTGATTACCGAAGGTGCACGCGGTGAGGGCGGCTATTTAGTCAACTCCGAAGGTGAGCGCTTTATGGAACGCTACGCGCCGAACGCTAAAGACTTGGCCAGCCGTGACGTGGTTTCACGCGCCATTGCTACCGAGATTAAAGCAGGGCGCGGTGTAGGCTTTGATGGGCAAGCCGTCTTGCTTAAGCTAGACCATTTGTCTGAAAAAGTGATTGATAGCCGTTTGCCAGGCATACGGAACATTGCCATTAAATTTGCCAATGTTGACCCAGTACATTCCCCCATCCCTGTGGTGCCGACTGTGCATTACATGATGGGCGGTATTCCAACCAATTTAAATGGTCAGGTGATTGATGGCGACAAAGTGATTAATGGGCTGTACGCCATTGGTGAATGTGCTTGTGTTTCAGTGCATGGCGCTAATCGTTTAGGTTCTAACTCCTTGCTCGATTTAATGGTGTTTGGGCGTGCGGCAGGCAATCACACCGTACAAACGCTCAAAGGCGCAAGCCATAAACCATTACCAGCCGACTTTGCAGATCAAACCTTAAGCCGTCTTGATCGTTTAGATAGCCAAACTTCAGGCGAACTGGTCTCTGAAGTCGGTGATGCTATGCGTAGAACCATGCAAGTGCATTGTGGTGTATTCCGCTTCCCCGATTTAATGGCCAAAGGCGTGCGCGAGATTATGCAAGTGGCGGAGCGCGTCAAAACCCTGCAAATTAAAGACAAGAGCAAAGTATTTAACACTGCGCGGATTGAAGCGCTTGAGCTTGAAAACTTAATCGAAGTAGCAAAAGCCACCATGGTGGCGGCAGAAGCCAGACAAGAAAGTCGTGGCGCACATTGCCGTGAAGACTTCGCTGCGCGTGACGATGAAAACTGGCTTAAGCACTCGCTTCACTACCGAGAAGGCAATCGACTCGCTTACAAACCTGTACGCTTAAAACCGCTGACGGTGGATAGCTTCCCATTAATTGCTAGAACCTATTAGATGGCAAAGGCACACTGATGAAATTTTCTATTTATCGTTTTAACCCAGATGTGGATAAAGATCCATATATGCAAGATTACGACATTGAGCTCACGCCCGACACGCGGATGTTGCTTGATGCTTTAATTCAAATTAAAGCACTCGATGACACCTTGAGTATGCGCAAATCTTGTCGTGAGGGCGTATGTGGCTCAGATGCCATGAATATCAATGGTAAAAATGGCCTAGCCTGTATGACGCCTTTAGCGGGCATTAAACAGCCTGTGGTATTGCGCCCATTGCCGGGCTTGCCAGTGGTGCGTGATTTGGTGGTGGATATGGAGCAATTCTTTGCCCATTACAATTCCATCAAACCCTATTTAATTAACAACGACCCGCCGCCAGCTACCGAGCGTTTGCAATCGCCGGAAGACAGAGCCAAGTTAGACGGCCTGTATGAATGTATTTTATGTGGCGCTTGCACAGCATCTTGCCCGTCCTTTTGGTGGAACCCTGATAAATTTGTCGGCCCAGCAGGCCTGATGCAAGCCTATCGTTTTATTTCCGATAGTCGCGATCAAGCGCAAGAAGAGCGTCTAGAAAATCTAGAAGACCCCTATCGCTTATATCGTTGCCATAACATTATGAACTGTGTGGATGTATGCCCTAAAGGCCTGAATCCATCAAAAGCCATTAACGAAATTAAAGCGCTTAAAGTGAAGCAGAAATTTTAATGATGGCCCATCAACTAGCAAGCATAGACACCCATGATGCCGCTGTTAGGCGCATGGAATGGCGCTGTCGCCGTGGCATGTTGGAGATGGATTTATTGTTTATTGAGTTTGTCAGTCGCTATTTACCGATGCTGAGCGATGCGCAAATTAGCGCTTTAGATAAGCTATTAGATTTGCCTGATAACCAGCTTTGGCAGTTAGTTTCTGAGCAGTTAGTTTCTGAATCTAGTGATGGCACTGATGAGGCAACTGAACAAGTGCTCACGATGTTACGTGGTGAACAAAAAACGCAAAAAACGGGTAGTTCTTTTTAATCCCACTCCATAGGGAAAGTACCATGAGTCAAGACCATAGCTACAATTCAGACCCATACGCTAACGCCGACTATTGTCGCGTGGTATCGCCACACGTATTAGGCGATTACTGGCCTGGCATACAGCTTTACTATCCCCCTGTGAAATATTCGCCAGCACAGGGTATTTATGAGGATTTAGAAGCCGCGTCTAAGCGCATGAAAAAACATGCGCTCAACACCCATGCCCATACCCTGATTTTTGACTTAGAAGATGGCTGTCGTCAAAAAGAAATGAGCCGTGAACTGCTTAGGCAAGAGTTGCCAGCTTTTATGACCAGCAATAAAAAAGTGTCGATAGCGGTGCGGGTTAATCCATTCAGAACAGAAGAGTATGAACGGGATATTGCTTTTGTACGCGATATGGCAGATGTCATCGATGTGGTGATGCTAGCCAAAGCAGGTGAGGCTTATGGCGCCGCCGAAGTGCGCGATTTATCTAATTTGCTGGCTGGCTGGAATGACAAAATCACCATACAACCGATTATTGAGCATCCTAAATCACTCAAAATCGCTCATGAGTTAATGCAATATTCAACCGTTAAGCATGTGGTGTTTGGTATCCATGACTTTTCAAAAGCGATGGGGATACATATCACCCCAGAGAATTGGACTGAAGAACTTAAGTACTTTATGAACCAATTGATGTTTGAAGCACGTATTGCAGGTAAAGGCGTGATAGGCGGGGTAGAAACGCTGATAGGTTCTAGCAGTATGCCTGAGAAGTTTTTAGAGCCGCATGATGTTCGCCGTTGGTTAGATTTACACGGTGAAAATGAATCGCGCATCGTTTACAAACACGCCTGCCAAGAAGCCGCGATGGGCTTAACTGGCAAGCAAGTGATACATCCTGCCCATATTCATTTATGCAAAGTGGCTTACACCCCTTCACCAACTGAGATTTCGCAAAAAATTAAAATCCTCAAAGCGGCGATAGAAGCCGATGCCTTGCTGGGCGGTGCCATTAAATTTGAAGGTGAAATGCTAGACCCGCCTATGTTTGGTAAAGCCTTGCAAACACTGCTGCGCGCCAATGCTTTGCGTGCACTAGGCCAAGAAGATACCAAGTTTGCGCTAACAGTGATGCAAATGTTGCCAACCCAAGTGATTAGCCAAAACTGGCCATATGGTTTGATTTTGTAAGTTTTGATTTGTTAGCCATATTGATACTGAATACTAAGTAAAAGGAGTTACCCAATGTCAGCAACGACTACACAAGCGCCATTTGCACCATTTGAAAAATGGGTGTGGCAAGTGCCATCGCATTTCAATATTGGGGTGGCTTGTACTGATATTCACCTTGGAACACCTGCTGAGTCAGCCATCGCCATGATTGTTGAGGATGATACCCTAGGCACATCTCAAATCACCTTTGCTGACCTCTCCAAACGTACTCACCAGTTTGCGCAATTGCTACGTGATATCGGCATTGCAGCAGGAGAGCGCGTATTAATCCGTTTGCCCAACAGTCTTGATTATCCAACTGCCTTCTTAGGCGCCATGAAGTGCGGTGCGATTTCAGTTCCCACTTCAACTTTATTGACGGCTGATGAAGTGGTGTATTTAGCGCAAGATTCTGGCGCTAGAGTGTTGGTGACCGATAAAGCAGCTTGGAAAACACTGCGCGAAGGCTTAAAAGATGTGGCAAACCTTAGCCATGTATTGCTCAGCGGCGAGGGCGAGTGCCTGCCTGCTGATGGTCTGCAAGTGCTAGATTTAGCCACCAGTTTACAAGCCATCACCACTTGGGATGCGCCTCATCCAACCAAGTCCGATGACCCTGCTTATTTGGTGTATACCTCAGGCACCACGGGCTACCCCAAAGGCGTGTTGCACGCCCATCGCTCCATGATAGGCCGTCAGCCAGCCTCTAAATACTGGTTTGATTTCAGCCCGAATGGCGACCGTATTATGCACTCAGGCAAATTCAATTGGACTTATGTGCTAGGCACAGGCCTGATGGACCCGCTGTACCAAGGTAAAACGGTCATCGTGCATGAAGGTAAAAATGATGCCAACACTTGGCCTCGTCTGATTCAAAAACATCAAGCGACCATCTTTATTGGCGTACCGACTATTTATCGTCAAATTCTGCAAAAGACCGAGTTTGTGCAAAAAGATTTACCCAGCTTGCGCTATTGCATGAGCGCTGGCGAACATCTTTCTGATGAAGTATTGGCGCAGTGGCACACACGCTTTGGCATTGATATTTACGAAGCCGTCGGCATGTCAGAGTTTTCATATTATTTGTGCGAAACCAAATCCCGCCCAATTCGTCCGGGTTCTGCGGGCTTTGCCCAGCCGGGCCATGAGATTGCTTTGCTCGACCCCGAAACCTTACAACCAGTGGCGCAAGGCGAGGAGGGCGTGATTAGCGTTCCAGATAATGACCCCGGTTTGTTTATCAATTACTGGAATCAGCCAGAAGAAACCGCCAAACATAAACATGATGGCTGGTTTATTACGGGCGATTTTGCGCGTATGGATGCCGATGGCTATATTTGGTTTTTAGGACGCAAAGACGACATTATTAAAAGCTTTGGTTTCCGCGTTTCGCCGTATGAAGTTGAGCGCGTATTGAAATCGCATCCTGATGTAGCGGATTGTGCTTCTGTGGCAGAAACCATAGAAAAAGACAAAGTGTTAGTGGTGGCTTATATTATTCTGCAAGCAGGCAGCACCGCCACAGCAGATGATTTATATGCCTTTGGTAAAAAGCACTTAGCGGCATACAAAGCGCCCAAAGTGGTTTATATTACTGAGCAATTTCCACGGACCAAAAACGGCAAAATTTTACGCCGTGATGTCAATCCAAGCATCGCATTGAGTAGATCAAATACATGAGTCTAAATAAGCCGACCATTAGCAAAGCCGACTTTGTTGCCAGCATCGCCGATGCCTTGCAATTTATGTCTTACTATCACCCCGTGGACTTTATACAAGCCTTGGGTGAAGCCTACCAAATTGAGCAATCGCCAGCCGCTAAAGACGCGATTGCACAAATCCTGACCAACTCTCGTATGTGTGCCGAGGGCAAACGCCCCATCTGTCAGGACACGGGCATCGTAGTGGCCTTTATCAATGTTGGCACCGATGTGCAGTGGGAAAGCGGCGCAGATATTGAAGCTTGGGTAAATGAAGGGGGTAGGCAGGCTTATTTGCTCCCTGAAAACCCGCTTAGAGCCTCAATCGTAGCTGATCCAGCGGGCAAGCGCAGCAACACCAAAGACAATACCCCCGCTGTTGTGCATGTAC
>JBMSSY010000024.1:0-15256 GCA_049424605.1 Candidatus Methylopumilus sp. | reverse complement strand
GTGAAATCTTGCAACACTCCAAAGACATCGAAGCCATTAAAGCCGCCTCAGTGAAAAAAGTCTTAGGCTTGCTTGAAGATCTCGCCACTAACAAAGCCGAGCAATACCAAGCTTTTTGGGCTGAATTTGGCCGTGTGCTTAAAGAAGGCCCAGGCGAAGATTTTGCCAATAAAGAAAAAATCGCAGGCCTGCTACGCTTTGCCTCAACCCACTTGGATACCGATGCCCAAGTGGTCAGCTTTAAAGACTATATTAGCCGCATGAAACAAGGCCAAGAAGCCATTTACTACATTACCGCCGATAGCTTTGCCGCGGCGCAACATAGTCCGCATTTAGAAATCTTCCGTAAAAAAGGCATAGAAGTGCTCTTGCTCTCAGACCGTGTGGATGAATGGATGTTGGGCGGCTTAACTGAGTTTGATGGCAAAAAACTACAATCCATCGCCAAAGGCGACTTAGATTTAGGCAAGCTGGAAGACGAAGCTGAAAAGCAAGCCAACAAACAAGTGGAAGATGCCGCTAAAGACCTAATTGAAAAAATCAAAGCAACACTAGGCGAGCAAGTCCACGAGGTCAGAGTGACTCATCGCCTTACCGACTCCCCAGCTTGTTTAGTGGCAGGTGAGCATGATTTATCGGGCAATTTAGCGCGTATGCTCAAAGCCGCAGGGCAAAAAACACCAGAAAGCAAACCAACGCTAGAAATCAACCCAAGTCATGGCCTGCTTGTGCGTTTAAAAGCCGAACAAGAGCCCACTAAATTTAACGATTTGGTGCATATTTTGTTTGACCAAGCTTTGCTGGCAGAAGGCGGGCAATTAAACGACCCCGCCAGCTTTGTTAAACGCATGAATAGCTTGTTAGTGAGTTAAACAAGCACCAGCGTAAAAGCCCTCCCCTTATTTGGCGAGGGCTTTTTTATGAGCTAAAAAATAAATCCAAACATTACACAGGCGCGCTTTTTGCTAGGGTAAAATTGCAGTATTGCAATCCATGCTCAAATGCATGTTGTAACGCATGCTGCAATTTAATGAATGTATCAACATATAAAGAATTGAATAATGACCACTCGAAAAACGCCAGCCGCCCCTAAAAAAACCATTGCCAACAAGATTAAGAGCGCTTTATCCAATATCACGAATGCGCAGACCTCGGCAAAACAAGCTTTGCAAAATCACTTGGTGTATTCGATTTTTAAAACCGATGAGGTGGCTACGCAACGAGATTGGTACTCAACCACGGCTTATACCGTGCGGGATCATGTGATTGAGCGTTGGGTTAAGACGGTTGAGGCTTATGCGGAGCAAGACCCTAAGCGTGTTTATTACCTTTCTTTGGAGTTTTTGATTGGGCGCATGTTGTCTAACGCTGCGCTGAATTTGGGTGTGGAGCCTGATGTGCGTGCAGGCTTGAGCGCTTTAGGTCACAAAATGGAAAACGTGGTGGAGATGGAGCCTGATGCGGCTTTGGGTAATGGCGGCTTGGGGCGTTTAGCCGCTTGTTTTCTGGATTCGATGGCGACCATGGATATTCCGGGTACGGGCTATGGTATTCGTTATGAGTATGGGATGTTTAAGCAGTCTATTAATCAAGGTCAGCAGATTGAGAACCCTGATAATTGGTTGCGTTATGGCAATATTTGGGAGTTTCAACGCCCAGAGAGCACTTATACGGTGCAGTTTTTTGGGCATGTGATTGAGTTTGAGTCTGAAAAAGGCATTGAGCAACATTGGGCGGATGCCGAGCATGTGGTGGCGATGGCTTATGATGTGCCGATTCCGGGTTATGGCACAGAAACGGTGAATAATTTACGCTTGTGGTCTGCCAAAGCGGCTAAAGAGTTCGATTTGCGCCATTTTAATGAGGGTAATTATGAGCGTGCGGTTGAAAGCCGCAATGTGACTGAGAGCATTTCAAAAGTGCTTTACCCGAATGATGCTTCTGCGTCTGGTCGTGAGTTACGTTTGAAACAGCAGTATTTCTTTGTTTCGGCTTCTATCCAAGATATTTTGCATCGCTTTTTACTCAAGCATAAAGATTGGAAAAAACTGCCCGATAAGATTGCCATTCAGCTTAACGATACGCATCCTGCCATTGCTGTGGCTGAGATGATGTATCAGTTGGTGGATGTGCATCAATTGGATTGGGATTTTGCTTGGGGCTTAGTGGGTAAGATATTTGCCTACACCAATCATACTTTGATGCCTGAGGCTTTGGAAACTTGGTCGGTAGATTTGTTTAGTCGTTTGTTGCCGCGCCATTTACAGATTATCTATCGTATCAATCATGAGTTTTTAGCGATGGTGAATCATCATTTCCCCGGTGATAACGAGTTGTTAAGCCGCGTGTCTATCATTGATGAAACGCATGGTCGCCGCGTGCGTATGGCGCATTTGGCGGTGGTGGGTAGTCATACCGTTAATGGCGTAGCCGCGCTACATAGCGAGTTGCTTAAAACCACTTTGTTTGCCGACTTTAACCGTATTTATCCTAATAAGTTTGTGAATGTGACCAATGGCATTACGCCGCGCCGCTGGTTAAATCAATGTAATCCTGATTTAACCGCATTGCTGACTAAGGCCATAGGTACTGGCTTCCAGCGTGATTTAGATAAGCTCAAGCTGATTACGCCACTGGCTGAAGATAAAGCGTTTAGAAAAGCGTTTCGTGCGGTCAAGCACGCGAATAAAGTACGTCTAGCCAATAAGATTGAAGATTTAACAGGTGTAAAACTAAATCCTCATAGTTTGTTTGATGTGCAAATTAAACGTATTCATGAGTACAAGCGCCAATTGCTGAATGTGTTGCATGTGATTACTTTGTATAACCGCATCCGTTCAGGCAAGCTTGAAAATATCACGCCGCGCACGGTGATTTTTGGCGGTAAGGCGGCGCCGGGTTATTGGATGGCGAAGCAGATTATTCGTTTGATTAACGATGTGGCTACCATTATTAATGATGACCCTGCGGTGGGCGATAAGCTTAAAGTGGTGTTCTATCCTAATTATGAGGTTTCTGCCGCTGAGCTATTATTCCCCGGCAGTGATTTGTCTGAGCAGATTTCTACCGCGGGCACCGAGGCTTCGGGTACTGGCAATATGAAAATGGCGCTTAATGGCGCATTGACTATTGGTACCTTGGATGGCGCTAATGTGGAGATTAAAGAAGAGGTTGGCGATGACAATATCTTTATCTTTGGCTTAAGCACTGATCAAGTCGCGCAAACCAAAGCGCAAGGCTATAACCCTTGGGATTATTACCATGGCAATGCCGAGCTTAAACAAGTGCTGGATATGATAGCCAGCGGCTACTTCAACGTTGAAGAGCCTGACCGTTATCAAGCGATTTTTGATAACTTGTTGCAAAAGGGCGACCATTACTTGTTGTTAGCCGATTACGCTAGTTATATCGCCACGCAAGATGCAGTGAGTGCGCTGTATCAAGACCAAGAAGAATGGTCACGACGCGCGATTTTAAATGTGGCGCGTGTGGGTAAGTTTTCGAGTGACCGTACCATAGGTGAGTATGCCAATAATATCTGGCATGTGGCGCCTGTTAAACGATAGCTTGCAATCGCCATGATGAAGCCTTGCTGGCCATTACATTCTCCGATGCGTTTTGCGCAGTTGCTGTTGTTGATGTTGGCTATGCTGGTGTCAGCCATGGCACAAGCCGAAGGTCTGATAGCTGGCTTTGTTGTGCGGGTGGCGGATGGCGATACGCTGACGCTGCTTGATGAGCGTCATCAGCCTTATAAAATCCGTTTGGCAGGCATAGATGCCCCTGAAAAAGCGCAAGCGTTTGGGCGGGACAGTCAGCAAAAACTCTATACGCTTTGTTATCACAAACAGGCGGTGGTTGCCGTTGTAAATACTGACCGATATGGTCGCACAGTAGGGGATGTGACTTGTGATGATGTGCATGCCAATGAAGTCATGGTGCGTGACGGTAATGCTTGGGTGTATCGCCATTATGACCGAGGCTTTGAGTCTTTCTATGCGTTAGAGGCGGCGGCGAGAGAGGCTAAACTGGGTTTATGGGCGGATGATGATCCAACCCCGCCTTGGGTATGGCGCCACAGCCGCCGATTAAAAGATTAAGGCTGTTAAATCCGCTGTGGCTTGTTACAATCGCTGCTAGATAATCTTTTAAGCGATTTCTAATACTTCATGCGTCTTGTCGTTTCTATTTCTCAGCAAACTTTAACTGTGTTTAACGCACAGCATAAAGTGCTTGCGCATTACACCATCTCTACTGCGACCAATGGCGCAGGCTGTGAAAAAAACAGTGCTTGTACGCCGCTGGGCAAACATATTATTCGCGCCAAAATAGGTCAGGGTGCGCCTGCGGGCGCCGTGTTTGTGGGGAGGCGGGCCACAGGGGAGATTTGCAGCCCAGACTTGATGGCTGAGTTTCCCAACCGCGATTGGATATTGACCCGTATTTTATGGCTCTCTGGCACTGAAATTGGCCTGAACCGTTTGGGTAATGTTGATACCATGCAGCGCTATATTTATATACACGGCACGCCAGATTCTAATGCCATGGGCGTTGCGGCTTCTCATGGCTGTGTGCGTATGCGCAATGCCGATATTATCGCTTTGTTTGATATGGTGGATGTTGGTGTGGAAGTCGATATACAACCATGATCAAGCGCCTGTTAGCCACTGTTCCTGTGGTATTGGGCGTGGTTTTGCTCACTTTTGTTTTAGTCCATGCGGTGCCGGGTGATCCTGTTGAAGTGATGTTGGGCGAGTCGGCAAGCAGTGCAGATCGCCTACAGTTACGCACAGATTTAGGCTTGGATAAGCCTATTTATCAGCAATTTGCAATTTACCTTAAGCAGCTAGCACATGCTGACTTTGGGGTTTCCATCCATTCTAAAAAACCAATCATTGATTTGCTAGGCGAGCGCTTGCCCGCAACGGTCAAACTAGCTTTATTAGCTTTGTGTTTTGCGATGTTGATAGGTTTGCCTTTGGGCATTATTGCCGCGCTAAAGCTTAATCAATGGCCTGACCGTTTGGCGAATATATTGAGCTTATCTATTTCCGCTATGCCGCATTTTTGGATGGGGCCTATGTTAATGATGGTGTTTGCATTATGGCTGGGTTTATTGCCTGTAAGCGGCATGGAAACTGGTGCTTCAATTATTTTGCCTGCGCTGACTTTGGGCTTTGGTTTAGCGGCGATTCTGACCAGAATGACACGCGCCAGTATGTTAGAGGTGTTGCATCAAGACTTTGTCCGAACCGCGCGCGCTAAAGGTTTGCCTGAGCGCACCGTGATTTTAAGACATGCTTTACGCGCTGCTTTGTTGCCGATTGTGACGGTGCTTGGTTTGCAATTAGGTAGTTTGCTGGCTGGCACGGTGATTACTGAAACGGTATTCGCTTGGGATGGCATAGGTCGTCTGCTGGTTGAGTCGATAGAAAAGCGTGATTATCCTGTCACCCAAGCCTGTGTGCTGGTTGTGGCTTTGGTTTATGTGCTGGTGAATGCCGCCACAGATATTGTGTATACCAAAATAGATCCGCGTGTGAGATTTGCTGGGTGAGCTTTAAAAACTGGTCAATTTGGGTGTTGGTTTTTTGGGTGCTGGGCGCGATTGCGGCTAGTTGTATTGATTTTTATCCTAATCAAATTCATCTTAATTGGATATTAGCAAAACCTAGCCCACAGCATATTTTTGGCTTTGATGATTTAGGTCGCAATATTTTGCCGCGCTTGCTGTTTGGTTCGCAGGTCTCGCTTTTGGTGGTGCTGGTAGTGACCGCCGTTACTGCCTCTCTAGGCATTACGCTAGGCTTGGTTTCTGGTTATTATGGCGGCTGGGTGGATCGCACTTTGATGCAAATCACTGATGTGTTTTTGGCTTTTCCAGGGATATTGCTAGCGATTGCCTTTGCCGCAGTGTTGGGGGCAGGCTTGAGTAATTTAATCTTGGCCTTATGCCTGACCTCATGGGTGGGCTATGCACGGTTAACTCGCGCACAAGTGCTTTCTTTAAAGCAGGGACAGCATGTGATGGCGGCGCAGGCTTTGGGGGCTTCTACCCCACGCATTATGCGCAAACATATACTGCCTTTGTTGGCGGCGCCTTTGTTGGTAGAGGCTACATACAGCATGGCTGGTTTGGTGATTGCCGAAGCCAGCTTGTCTTTTCTGGGCTTGGGCATACAAGCGCCAGACGCTTCTTGGGGCGCGATGCTGCGAGATGGTGTGCGTTATATGTTGGTTGCGCCTCATTATGTGTTGGCAGTGGGCTTGAGTTTAATGTCGCTGGTATTGGCGGTGAATGTATTGGGTGATCGTTTACGCGATCAATTGGACGTAAGAGGATAAACAGATGACACTTGGCCCAGTAATGCTGGACGTGGTTGGTAAAACGCTGAGCGCAGAAGATATTAAGCGCTTACAGCACCCTTTGGTGGGCGGCGTGATTTTATTCTCACGCAACTTTGAATCGCCAGCGCAATTAAAGGCGCTAACAGCCAGTATTCATGCGGTTCGCCAGCCACCTTTGTTGATTGCTGTGGATCATGAAGGCGGGCGCGTACAGCGATTTAAAGAGGGTTTTACCAAGATTCCGCCTATGCGCGAATTCGGCAAAATTTGGGATGCACATCCTAAAAAAGCCAAAGAATTGGCGCTAGAAGCTGGCTGGATTTTAGCGGCTGAACTGCGAGCGCATGGCGTAGATTTTAGCTTTACGCCCGTGCTGGATATGGATTACGGCGAAAGCCAAGTGATAGGCAATCGGGCGTTTCATGTGAAAGCGCAAGCGATACATGAGCTGGCTTATGCCCTGATGCAAGGCCTTAAGCGTGGCGGTATGCCTGCCGTGGGCAAGCATTTTCCGGGGCATGGTTATGTGGCGGCAGATTCGCATGTGGCGATTCCTGTGGATGAGCGTGAGTTTGATGAAATCGCACAACATGATATGCAGCCATTTCGCCAAATGATAGATGACGGCATTCAAGCCATTATGCCTGCCCATGTGATTTATCCTAAAGTGGATGAAAAGCCCGCAGGCTTTTCGCCGCGCTGGTTGCAAAAGGTTTTGCGTGAGCGCTTGGGCTTTGATGGCGTGATTTTTAGTGACGATCTATCAATGGAAGGTGCTTTGGTGGCAGGCGATGTCACGGCACGCGCCTTGGCTGCGTTAAATGCGGGTTGCGATATGGTACTGCTGTGTAATCGTCCTGATTTGGCGGATGAGCTTTTGGCGCATTTAAAGTGGGAAATGACAGGCGCTAGTCGTGCAAGATTAGCGCGTATGCACGGCGGACGTTCTCCCAAACAGATGGATAGTTTGCATGAGGATATGGACTTTGTGGCGGCAGTCAAGCGGCTTGGTTTGGTGGGTAAATCTGAACAAGATTTGTTTTAACGAAATGTCACAAAAATAGTCTTGAAACTTAAAGCTAAAATCGCTATCTTAAGAGTGTTGCCGTTTGGCAATATTTTGATAAGGAAATTGTAATGTTTGATGATGTTCAAGTAATTGGTCGTTCAACTACTGCCGCGGATATTCAAAACCGCGTGCTGCGTAACACTTACGCCTTGCTTGGTTTAACCATGATTCCAACCATGATAGGCGCGTATTTCGGTCTGCAAATGAATTTTGGCTTTATGGCGATGCATCCATTTATGTTTGCAATTGGCTTTATGGTGGTGATGTTTGGCATGTTCCAACTGATCGCAGCTAATCAAAATAGTGCAACGGGTGTATGGCTTTTACTTGCCATGACGTTTATTTTTGGGCTTTTGCTTGGCCCTATCCTGCAAGTGGCTTTGCATTTACGCAACGGCGGTGAAATCATAGGCCTAGCTGCTGGTGGCACAGGTATTACCTTCTTTAGCTTGGCGGCTATTGGCTCAACACCAGCGCGTGACTTTAGCGGCTTAGGCAAATTCTTATTTGTGGGCTTGGTGTTGGTGTTGATTGCTTCACTTGCCAATATGTTCTTCCACTTTGATCCTGCACATTTGATGATTTCAGGTATTTCTGTGCTGATTTTCTCAGGCTATATTTTGTATGACGTTAACCAAATCGTTCGTGGTGGTCAAACCAACTACGTAATGGCGACTTTGAGTCTGTATCTTGATATCTACAACTTGTTTGTAAATCTGTTGAGTATTCTGATGAGTTTGATGGGTAACAATAGAGACTAATCACGCTAAACAACAAAAAACCCGCTTAGGCGGGTTTTTTTCACACTTTACTTTGCCAATCTTGCCAGCTTACGAGTTTGGCTGTGCTTTTGCTAATCGGCGTTGCTTAAAAAAATCTGATAACAAACTTGCGGCTTCTTCCGCCATCACGCCAGTTCTGACCGTGGTGTGATGGTTTAATTTGGCCTCAGCCATTAAGTTGACCACGCTACCACAAGCGCCTGTTTTGGGGTCGCTAGCTGCATAAACCAAATTGGCAATCCGCGCGTGTTGAATAGCGCCAGAGCACATGGCGCATGGCTCTAAGGTGACATATAAAGTGCAATCCACTAAACGGTAATTGCCTATATTGTTGGCGGCATCACGGATAGCTAAAATCTCAGCGTGTGCGCTGGGGTCATTGAGGCTGATGGGGGCATTGCTTCCCCTGCCAATAATTTCGCCATCTTTGACCAGCACCGCACCCACGGGAACTTCGCCATTTTGCGCGGCTTGTTTGGCCAGCATCATCGCGGCTTGCATATATATTTGGTCTTGTTCGTTCATGGATTATTTTATGCTGTTTAATAAGTGGCGCACTTCAAGCGCCACTTCTGATGCGGTCATGCCAATCGGCCCTATGCCTTTTGCCACTAGCGCATCAGCCGCCGCGCCGTGCAGATACACCCCTGTTTTAGCAGCTTGTAAAGGGCTTAAGCCTTGAGCAACTAAACTGCCGATAATGCCACTTAATACATCGCCTGTGCCACCACTGGCGAGGCCTACATTGCCCGTTGGATTGCTAAAGTATTGATCTTGATAGGCGATGATGCTGGCATGACCTTTGAGCACGCAAACCGCATGGTATTGCTGTGCCAGTGCTAATGCGCTTGCTGGGCGATGCTCTTGAATATATAGACTAGAAGTTTTTAGCAATCTTGCTGCCTCACCTGCGTGCGGTGTGATAATCGTTTCGGCTTGACGCTGCGCCAGTAAATCGCTGAGCTGGTTATCGCCAGCAATCATATTCAGCGCGTCAGCATCCATCACTAAAGTGATGGTTTGGCTTAACCAAAAGCTCAGTAGCGCATTTGCCTGCGCTGATGTGCCCATGCCAGGACCAATCACTACGCAGTTGAGTTGTGCCAACAAGGGCAACGCGGCTGGTGCCCGCATCATTATTTCTGGATGTATCAAATCAAGACTGGGTGCATCTTCGTCTAAAAAGCTGGCATAAACTCTGCCCGCGCCTGCCAGCAAAGCGGCACGAGAGGCCAGAGTCACCGCACCCAACATGCTTTTTGCGCCGCCAATAATAGCGACGCTGCCATGGTCACCTTTGTGAGCATGCGCTTTGCGTATCGGTATGCTGATATGGTCTTGCTTGATTAAGCTCATAGTTTTGATTTTACAGCGTTCATCTTAAATAAAAGCAGTTTTTTCTAAGTGTTTAATCAGCCATTGTTGCGCCTTGCCCATATTCTTTTCAGGTGTGCGCCAAGCCATATACATCATGATATCTGGTTTGGGTTCAGCCACTTGTTTAATGATTAGCCTACCTAAAGCGACTTGTTCATCAGCTAAATATTGCGGCATATAGCCTACGCCCAAGCCACTGGCTTGCGCCTCTACTTTGTTGTGCATATTGGCAACGGTGAGGACATCTTGTCCAGTTAAAATGCCCGAAGTGCGTGGCGGCAGATTGCGTGAGCTATCGGCGGCAGATATTGAGCGGTATTGAACAATATCTTGATTTTGTAAAGGCTCGGTTAATGCTGCCAGTGGATGGTGCGGAGCCACCGAAAATACAAAAGGCATCAGCCCCATTGGTTTGATGGTCAGCCCGCCACCACTAGGGCCGTCACCCGGTGCGCCTATCGAGATATCGGTGCGCCCAGCAATCAAAGCATCCCAGTTTCCACCATAGACTTCTTGAATAACTTTAATGCGCGTACCAAAACCTAATTGGTAAAACGCCTCTAACAACTTAAATAGCGGCGCTATGCGCACAATATCGCTGATGGCAATGGTTAAAGTGGTTTCAATGCCCGTGGCAACGCGCTTCACTCGCGCTTCCAATTCGCTGGCGGCTTGTAATAAATGACGACCTTCTTGCAATAGCTCTTGGCCTGCTTCGGTCAGGGTGGCTCTATGACCTGAACGATTGAATAACGCGACCTCTAAATCTTCTTCTAGTTTGCGAATACTATAAGTGATGGCAGATGGCACGCGAAACAGCGATTCTGCGGCTGCGGCGAAACTGCCTTTGCGCTCAATGGCATCTAAAATCTCCAGCGCTTCTAAGGTGATTTTTTTATTCATAATATTTGAATGATATATGCAAAATAATTCGCTATCTAGTTTAATTTCTTTTATTTAATATGCTCTACATTATTCAGAAAAGTTGAATTAAGGAATTGCAAATGGAAATTCGTCGTTCAGCATCAAGAGGACATGCTCATCATGGCTGGTTAGATAGCTATCATTCGTTTTCTTTTAACCGATATTACGATCCAGCACGTATGGCGTTTTCGGTGTTGCGGGTGATTAACGAAGATATTATTGCGCCAGCGCGTGGTTTTGGCATGCACCCACATCAAAATATGGAAATCATCACCTATATGCTAGATGGTGAGTTGGCGCACCAAGATAGCCTTGGTAACGGCTCCAGCATTCAAGCGGGCGATGTGCAGCGTATGACTGCTGGGACAGGCATTGTGCATGCTGAAATGAACCCATCTTCCAGCCAAGCGGCATATTTGTTGCAAATATGGCTAACTCCCGCAGAAGATGGCCTAAGCCCTAGCTATGAGGACAAGCGCATTGAGCCAGCGCGTAAGCAAAATCGTTGGTGCTTGATTGCATCGCAAGACGCGCGCGATGATTCTTTATTGATTCATCAGGATGTGAATTTATGGGCCACTTGTTTGCAGGCTGGTCAGTCTTTAGCTTATCAAGCGCCACCGAGTCGCAGTGCGTATTTGCAGTTAGCGAGAGGACGCTTGCGCGTCAATGGCGAGTTGCTGGAACAAGGCGATGCAATCGCTTTAGAATTGTCCATTGATTTATTGTTGCAAGCAGAAACCGATGTTGAAGTATTGTTGTTTGATTTGCCGCCCGTTTAATTTTTAATAAGGAGTTTTAAATGCGTTCATTAGCCAAATTATTATTCGCCAGTGCTTTGTTGCTGGCTTCTGCAAGCGTTTATGCTGAGGTAGAAGTTTATAAAATCGACAATGCACACAGCTTTGCGAATTTCAATATTCGCCATGTGGCTTCAAAATTGTCAGGGACTTTTAGCGATGTGACGGGTCGTATTAATATTGATCGTGCCAATCTCGCAAACTCATCTGTGGATGCTAAAATCAGCCTGCTGAGTGTGAACACCAGTTTTGCCAAGCGTGATGAGCATATCAAAAAAGAAGAGTATTTAGACGTTGGGCATTTTGCAGATATGCAATTTGTCAGCACTAAAATTGTCGCAGCTCGTAAAGATGCCAGTGAAGGCGTGATTACAGGTCAGCTCACCATGCATGGCGTTACCAAAGAAATGAGCTTCCCATTTAAGGTTTTAGGCTATGCTAACGACCCTTGGGGCGGCTACCGCACAGGTATTGAGGCGCACACCAATCTCAAAGCTTCAGATTTTGGCTTCACTTGGGGCAAAGCTGGCGGCCCAGTAGGGGATGATATTGAAGTCACTTTGCTGATTGAAGGCGTGAAAAGCAATTAAGTATTTGCTAGATGATGATTTAAAAATTTTAATAAAGGATAGACCATGAGCGATTTATTTAGCCCTGTGAAATTAGGCAGTATTGCAATGAGTAACCGTATGGTGATGGCGCCACTGACTCGAAACCGTTCTAACATGGAAGGCGTTCCACAAGACATTAACGTGACTTATTACCAACAGCGTGCATCTGCTGGCTTGATTATTACTGAAGCTACGCCTATTTCAGCGATGGGTCATGGCTATCCTTTATTGCCAGGCATTTATACCGATGCACAAGTGGCTGGCTGGAAAAAAGTCACGGATGCGGTGCATGCTAAAGGCGGCAAAATTGTGATTCAGTTATGGCATGTGGGTCGTATTTCACATCCAAGCTTATTAAATGGCGCAACACCAGTAGCGCCTTCGGCAATTAAGCCAGCAGGCAAAGCTTTTACTTTTGATGGTTTGGTCGATTATGTTGAGCCACGCGCCTTAGATGCTAGCGAATTGCCAGGTATTGTTGCCGACTACGTACATGCCACCCAATGCGCATTAAAAGCGGGTTTTGATGGCGTGGAAATCCACTCTGCCAATGGTTATTTATTAGACCAATTCTTGCGCGATGGCAGCAATCAACGCACCGACAATTACGGCGGCAGCATTGAAAATCGTGCGCGCTTGTTGATGGAAGTCACCAAAGCAGTAGTTGCTGTAGCAGGATCAGACAAAGTGGGTGTGCGTCTTTCTCCAGTCAATCCATTTAACGACATGAAAGACAGCAATCCCCAAGCCTTATTTAACTATGTGACTGAGCAATTAAACCAATTTAACTTGGCTTATTTGCATGTGGTCGAAGGCGGCATTCATGGTGGTGGCATTGCTGACCCATTTGATTTTGCAGCCATGCGTAAGCTTTGCAAATCGCCTTATATGGCTAATTTGTCTTACGACAAAGCACGCGGTAATGCGGCGATTGCCAGTGGTCATGCCGATGCAGTCGCTTATGGCGTTCCGTTTATTGCCAACCCAGATTTGGTTGAGCGATTCCGCCAAGATGCGCCACTTAATGCGGCTGATTCATCAAGCTTTTATGGTGGCACTGAAAAAGGCTATACCGACTACCCAACTTTGTAAGAAAGCACATGATGAGAAAACCAGCCATTACCCAAGTTGCTATTGATACGACCATTGCTGAGCGTTGGAGCGCTCGCGCTTATGACGCCAGCAAGCCAGTGACTCATGCGCAAACGCTTGCTCTGTTAGAAGCTGCGCGCTGGGCGCCTTCTTGCATGGGTGAGCAACCTTGGCGTATTTTGGTGTGGAATAAAGCCGTGGACGCAAACGCTTGGCAACAAGCGTTTGATTGTCTGGTAGAAGGCAATCAATCTTGGGTAAAACATGCGCCATTGTTGTGTTTAATTTGTGCGGATACTTTATTCAGCAAAAATAGCCAAGCCAATCGTTGGGCGGAATATGACACAGGCGCTGCTGCCCAAAACCTGTGTTTGCAAGCCAGTAGCATGGGCTTGAGCGCTCACCAATTGGGTGGTTTTAATGTGGATAAAGCACGCGCCGCCTTCCATATTCCAGCGCAATTTACCTTGATGGCGATGATTTCAGTCGGACATCCTGCTGATATTGAGACGGTTACTGGGGATTTACTTACCCGTGAGACTGCGCCACGTAGTCGCCGTGAACTAGGCGCCTTGTTTTTTGATGGTGTTTGGGAAAAGCCTATTATTTAGCTTTATTGGACTGGCTTGTTTAATTAGCGCGTTTCAGTATTTTCGGGGCATCTGATAGAATACCGCCACTCAAAAGATTAATGATAGGAAGTCTCATGGCTGTCGTTGCACTTAACAAAGAAAATTTTAAAGAAACTATCGTCAACCATCCATTTGTGATTGTTGATTTTTGGGCGCCTTGGTGTGAGCCTTGTGTGGCCTTTACCCCAGTGATTGAAGCAGCGGCAGAAAAAAATCCTGACATTTTATTTGGCATGGTGGATACAGAAGCCAACCCAGAAATTGCTGAATACTTTGAAGTGAGCAAGATTCCAGGCATTTTGGTGATTCGTGAACAAGCGGGCATACACGCGCAACAAGGTGAAATTGGCGCACCAGCGCTAGATAAAATTATTGAATGGGCGCGTGAGTTTGATATGACCCAAGTGCGTGAATACTACGCAGAGCAAGATAAAAAATAATCATCAGTGTTGACCGTATGATTGAAAACAAAAAAGCCGCTTAAAATAAGCGGCTTTTTTTATCGGGCATGATATTAAAGCCCAGTCACCAGCTTGGCTGGATCGACTGATTTACCTTGGTAGCGGATTTCAAAATGTAGCTTTACCGTATCAGTGGCTGAGTTGCCCATTTCGGCAATTTTTTGGCCTTTAAGCACAGACTGGCCTTCTTTAACCAAGATTTTGCTGTTGTGGGCATACACCGATAAATAGTCTTTATTGTGCTTAATAATCACTAAATTGCCATAGCCACGCAGGTCTGAGCCGTTATAAATCACTTTGCCATTACCTGCGGCGTTAATGTCTTGCCCCATGGTGCCTTCAATATCAACCCCTTTGGCGCTTGCACCTTCATTAAAGCTGGTTTTAATTTTGCCTTTGGTCGGCAAGCCCCAGTCAACCACATCTTCGGATGTTAATGCGCTGTCTGCGGCTTTGGGTTCAGGTGCTTTGCTTTCAGCGACTTTGGGCTCAGTGGTTTTTGCAGTTGCGGCGTTGTTATTTTGAGCATTGAATGCCTGCTCACTATAAGGTTCGCGTATGGCTTTAGGCGCGTTAATTGATGGGATATCAGTTGGGCTGATATTGCTGGCGCTGCTGTTTTGCCCTTGGATAATTTGGTTGTCATTATTCAGCGGCTTAATCACCACGTCATCATTGCTCGCTTCAACAGGCTTGGCGCTGGCGCCATTATTGGCTTTCATTTTTAATTGCTGGCCTATGTGTATGGTGTAAGGCGGGCTAATGTTATTGTTTTGGGCAATTTCTTTGTAATCGTCACCAAAATCTAGGCCTATGCTATAAAGCGTGTCGCCTTTTTTAACGGTGTAAGTGTCAGGGCGCCAATCTTTGCCGTTAGCGTTGTTTTTGCTCAGAGGTTTTTTACTGATTTGCGTTGTTTTGACTTTGCTGGCTTCTGGCGTGCGGTCAATCACAGGCGCTCTGTTCGGCGTGCTTGAGCAAGCGACTAATATAAGGCTGACTATCAGGCTGATTAAAATAGCGCTGAATTTTGGCAAGATTTTCATTAATTAGTGCCACCTAGTAAAGGGACAAATTTAACGGCTTCTAGTTTGGTCTTTTTAAATTCGGATGAGCCGTTATTGTCGATATGTTCAATCAAATACAACACTTGTTCGTCT
>JBMSSY010000023.1:0-15284 GCA_049424605.1 Candidatus Methylopumilus sp. | reverse complement strand
ACTTTCCATACGTACATCTCCTTTGGTGAAGGTTCGAACACTTTTGCGTTCTTGATATCAGGCAAGTGTGCTAATGAACGGAATTCAGAAGCGATTGCCACGTAGTCATCATGCTCTGCCACAACAGCTGGTTTACATGCAAATGGATCACGCACTAGTGCTAATTGGTCTTTAGTACCCATCAGCAATGTGTAGAAGCCATCTAATTCCTCAAAGCCGTGCTCCAAGGCTGTTTTCAAATCATCACCTTCACGCATACGCCATTCCAAGAAACGGCATGCAGCTTCGGTGTCGTTATCTGTTTCAAAGCTAATGCCTTCGTGTTGCAATTTGCGACGTAGGCTAGGTGCATTTGAAAGTGAACCGTTGTGTACCAAGCACCAATCTTGACCCGCAGTAAATGGGTGAGCATGTGCTGGCGTGATGGCTGATTCTGTTGCCATGCGTGTATGACCAACCAAGTGACTACCGCTCAATTGGCTAAAGTCATAGCGCGCAGCAACTTCAGCTGGCGTACCAACATCTTTGTAGATGTCCATCAATTGACCAATCGCCAATAAATGGATATCTGGATAATGCTCATGCAACCAAATCTTGACTGTTTCAGGCTCAAGATGCGTGGTTAATACCGCATGATTCACTTTTTGATTAAAGCTCACTACTTTGCTACCCAAATGGGTTAAAAAGTCGTGTGCAAGCTTTTGCCAGTTGAAGTCTGTTTCACTGGTATAAAGGCTGAACTTACGCTCATCATTACCCACTGGCGTACCGAAGATTGCCAAGCCAGCTGAGTCTGGGCCACGTTCTGTCATACCGATTAACATCGGCAACATGAGTTCACCGATATTGGCGCGCATTTTCTGGTTTTTAACCAGTAATCCTACAATTCCACACATAATGTTCTCCTTAAGCTAACTAAATTCTGTGTTGATAAGTTCTAGAAAAACTCTACGTAACGTTTGATTTCCCAATCAGAAACATGACGCATGTATTCCACCCACTCCATGTCTTTCAACATGATGAATTCTTCTGAAAGACTATTGCCTAGCGCATCACGAATCACGGTATCTTCTTCAAATGCACGAATCGCTTCGTTCAAGTTTTGTGGAAGAATGCCAATGCCGTGTTGTTTAAGTTGTGCTGGTGAATAGTCATATAAATTGTCCTTAGTACCAGGACCTGCATCTAATTCACGCTTCACGCCATCCAAGCCTGCTGCAATCACAGCCGCTGTCACCAAATATGGGTTAGAAGCGCCATCTGGTAAACGCAATTCCAAACGACCGTAAGGAATACGTACCATGGTAGAACGGTTGTTATTACCGTATGAAATATAGGCTGGCGCCCATGTTGCACCGGTTAATGAACGGCCCACGACAAGACGTTTGTATGAGTTCACTGTTGGTGCAGCCAAAGCCGTTAAAGCTGGGGCGTGAGCCAAAATACCTGCCATAAAGTGGTAAGCTAATTTGGATAGACCGTGACCTGTTTTGTCGCCATCATCATGGAATAAGCTCTTTTTGCCATCGCCAATCGACATATGCATGTGCATGCCGTTACCTGGACGATTGCTAAATGGTTTAGGCATAAATGAGCAAATCATGCCCATTTGATTGGCAATCTCACTCGCCGCCATCTTGAACATGATGTAATCATCAGCGCTCTTTAGACAGTCTGCATAAGTGTAGTTAATTTCAAATTGACCATTCGCATCTTCATGGTCGATTTGGTAAACATCCAAACCCGCTTCAATCAAAGACTCTGTGAGCTTTTCCAAGAATGCTGATTGGCGTGTAATGCCTTTGTAGTCGTAACATGGCTTTTGCAATGTATCGCTATCATCGAAGGGATGAATTTGACCTTGCTCGTCCATCTTAAGTAATGAGAACTCTGGCTCTAGGCCTGTATAAAGCGTCCAGCCATTTTTAGCTAAACGATCGATTTGATTTTTCAACACCACGCGAGCGTCATGGCCGTATGGCTTACCTTCAACGTGACCATCGCAAATAATGCGTGCATAACCTGGCTGCCATGGAATCAATGACAAAGTAGATAAATCACCTACCGCCATATAGTCAGGACCATTCGGTGCAATCCCCATCCCCCAAATCGCGCCACCAGCAAAGCCAGCGCCATTGGTCAAAATATCTTTCAAATGTGAAGCAGGAACAGACTTCACTTTGGCGACACCATGAATATCAACAAACTGCGCCAAAATATATTTGACGTTGTTATCCTTTAAAAACTTCTGTGCTTCTGCTAACGATTTCATTCATTTTCTCCCTGAAAATTACCGCCTTATATGACAGATTTGCTTCTTAACCTTGTACTACCAACGTCTAAAACTTTTATTGAAAGCGCGCAGTTAAACCCACTGCACCGCCGCCAAGTTCTTGTGCAATTTCTAACAACATTTCCCACATATAAGGCCCGTAGGAAACATCACACCAAATTCGATACACTTGCTGACCAGCCAAATCTTGGCGCAATAAGGTGGCTGAGATTCCAGCCACTTGTGTCATCACCACCGCATCACTGGCTAAAGCCTGATCGCGTAAGTCCATCACACATAACTCAGATAACAAATTCAAGGCTTGGCTGCCGCTTAAAATAAAAGCGGCATCTTCACGGGCCACACGGTAAGCGCCTGCCGTTTTTGCTTGATTGAATGCCGATAAAGCCTCACAAGCATTGCCATTTAATTGATCTTCTACTAAGAACTCACTGCCGCCCAAACGTAGCACCAAAGTATTGGGTGCGCCCTCAATCCATGAATTAATTTCAGCAGGCGTTTTGATGCCTTGCTTTTCTAACCAAGCAGCCGCTTGAGGGCCTTTAATGCCGAACTTTGCAAAACAGCTCACATCGGTCACAGCAAGCACTTGCTTGTGCGCACTTTCCGTAGCAGCGTTTCCAAAACTCAAGGCAACTTCCATGCCCTTATGTACACCCATGCTTGGTTTTTGCTCATGCTGTGCATAAGCAACAGGTGTCGTTTTAATGAATGCTGTCATGTTGATTCCTTTTATTCCGCATTAAAGAACGGTGTTTTAACCACAGTCGCTTTGACGATGCTGCCATTGTCAGTGCGTATCTCGAAGACATTGCCCAAGCCCGCCTGATGTGGCGCTACATAAGCTAAGCCAATAATACGGTTGGCGGCTGGGCTGTAACTGATACTGGTGACACGACCTTTAATCCCGTCAGCCTCTATCACCAAATTACAATCCTGTGGCATTTCGCCTTTGTAATCGGCTGGCAATGTGAACGGCACCAATACTTTGTTGAGCGCTTTCTTAGCAATGATTTCTAAGCTGCGTTTGCCAATAAAGAATGGTTTTTCCATATGTAGTGCTTTTTCTGCACGCACTTCAAATGGGTTAGTTAAGCCGTCTGTGTCATAACCTGGCATGTGATGACCAAGCTCTAAGCGAAGCAAGCGTTGTGTATCGGTGCCGAATGGGCGTATGCCTTCGCTTTGGCCTGCTTCAAGCAAAGCTTTCCAAATGCTTAAGGCATGGCCTGTTGGCATGTAGATTTCATAAGCTTGCTTAGCCACAAAGGCTGCACGGACGATACGCACTGGTACATCATTGATTTCTGCTGTTTGCGCGCTGCCCATAGGGAACTTAGCATCGGAGACATCAATATTCACCAGTTTGCCCAGCACTTTAGCCGCGTTAGGGCCAGCCACATTAATCAGACCATAAGCACCTGTCACGTTGACTAAACCAACATTCAATTGCCAAATTTGTAGCCAGCGTTGCATTTCACGATAAACTGCGGCGGCATTAGAAGTGCTGATGGTTAAGAAGAACAATTCATCAGCAAGACGGGTCGCGATACCATCATCCACTACCACGCCGAGTTCATCTAAAAGTAAGACGTAACGTGAATGACCTACTTTTTGATCTGCATACAAACCAGTGTAGAAGCGCTCTAAGAAGATGGCGGCGTCTGGGCCACAGACTTCAATTTTGCCCAAGGTTCCACCATCAATCATGCCAACAGATTGACGTACCGCTTGCGCTTCTTGTTGAATAGTCTCGAGTTTGCTTAAGCCAGCTTTTTGGTAGTAAGCAGGGCGTGACCAAGCGCCTACATCGACAAAGAATGCACCAGCGGCTTTATGCCAAGCATGAATAGAAGTCAGACGATGTGAATGGAAGCTACGTCCACCCAAATGCCCCATTGGGGTCGGATGGAAGAATGGGCGCGCTGTGGTTGTGCCAATTTTCTCAACTGGTAGGTTGCGGATTTTGGCCAAGATGCGAATCGCATTCATATTAGAATGCTTGCCTTGACTAGGCCCCATACCAACCGTTGTAAAGCGCTTCATCAACTCGATATTATCAAAGCCCTCTTTTGCGGCATTGATAAAATCTTTAATTTGAATGTCTTCATCGAAATCGACAAAGTTTTTGCCTTTAGGATGATGCACAAAAGGATAAGGGTGGCTAGGTGATGCGCCATGGTGTGCTTCAACACTGACCACAGTTGCCTTTTTACCCAAAAAGCCAGCGGCTCCGGCAGCGGCACGTGCGCCATCAGCCAAGCGGGCTTCTAGTCCGTAAACCCCATTGACGCGACCCGCAGCAAATATGCCCGCAGGGAAACGGCTAGGCACAAATTGTTGAATATCATTCTGATAAGCCATACCAATACCTGATTGATATAGCAATGCTGCGGCTGGCGCCCAGCCTGCGCTCATGGCGATGCCGTCACAGTCAACAGAGATGGCTTTATTAATATCCGCCGTTGCCGTTTCTTCGTTGTAAGGACAAAGCAAAGCACCTGACATGCCTAATTTGCCTTTGACAGGAGTAGCTTCATACACGCAATAGCCAGTGGCTATTTTGACGCCTTTGCGAATCAACTCAGCCACTTGCTCATCTTTTTGGCCTTGTGCACGCATATCAACCACGGCTGCCACTTTCACACCCGCATTCACCAAATCAAGTGCAACGCGGTAACCATGGGCATTTGCTGTCACCACAATACCTGTATTAAAAGGCTTAACGCCATAACGATGAATCATGCGCTGTGCGGCAGAACCTAGCATCGCACCTGGCAAGTCGTTGTTATGGAACACTGGTGGTTGCTCAAATACCCCTGCCGCCACGATCACAGCTTTTGCGCGGACTTTAGTGATGCCATTGGCAGTGACAACAGGCACCATATGATCTTGGTAATAGCCTGCTGCGTAAGCGCCTGCATAAATTTTGATGTTGGCTGTCGCCTTAACTTTGGCAAGCAAATCATCCAACACATGCTGGCTATTATCACTACCCGCACGGTCGTAAGTGAGGCTGCCGCCAAGGTGTTGGTTTTCATCTACCAAAATCACTTCTAAGCCATTAGATGCGGCGCTAAGCGCTGCTGACAAACCAGAAGGGCCTGCACCAATCACCAGCACATCACAGAAATCGTTTAATTTGCGTTTGTTGATACGTGGGTAATTAAAGTTCACCACGCCCAAGCCTGCCGCTTTACGAATTACTTTTTCCCAGAATGGGAACAAGCTTGCTGGTTTATGGAAAGCTTTATAGTAGAAACCAACGGGCAATAATGGAGAGATAGAGTCTATATATTTGCTCTTATCTTTAATCACGCCGCCGTCAGTATTAACCGCTTTTAATGTCATGCCATTGGTCAACTTGACCACATCGGCACGAATATTGGTATCTTGACCATCAGTCACTAATGCGTTGATATCATGGTTAGCAAGACTCAACACACCGCGTGGACGGTGATATTTAAAACTACGACCTAATACTTTTACACCACTGGCTAATAGCGCACTGGTAATGGTATCGCCTTCATAGCCTGTGTATTCTTTACCTTCAAAGGTAAAGCGAATTTGTTTGTCGCGACTAATCCACTCGCCGACTTGTTTTGGCAATCTCATGCTCATTGTGATTGCTCCTTTTTAGCACGTGGCTTTGTCGTTTTTGTAGTTGCTGGTGCTTTGCCGTATAAATAAGTAGCAAGCACTTCATCCGTTAAAGTATTACGTTCGGCAATAAACCAAGTACCGCTTGGTGAGTGATACCACCATTCCTTTTTAACGCCTGGGGCGTTATCGCGGTAATGCACATAGCTTGCCCATTCCAAATCACTGCTGGTGTCTGGGTTTGGCATTTCGCGGAATTCCCCGCCAAATAAAAATTCACTTAATGGCCTAATGCCATTCATCGGACAGTTCAGAAGTTTCATTTTTTCATCTAACCTTTAAAAATTGATATGCCTGCTTTGTTTGACCTAGTGACCAACCGAAGCAGCACCCTTCTCACCAGTAAGTTCATATTCCTCAAACCGCGACAAGCGGAATGAATGAATCAAATCATGAGGCTTGTCATTCGCCATGGTATGCGCCATGGTTTTTCCACTAATCGGCGTAGCTTTAAAGCCCCAAGTACCCCAGCCCGCATCCAAGTAAAACCCTTTGATTGGGGTTGTGCCCATAATGGGCGCAAAGTCTGGCGTAATATCAGCCATCCCCGCCCATTGGCGCACCACTTTTACATTAGATAAGAACGGGAACATATCAACGATATGAGAGGTCAGTCCCTCAACAAAATCGAAAGTGGATCGGGTTGAATGTACTTCGTAAGGATCTAATGAAGAGCCCATTACCAATTCACCGCGAGAAGATTGGCTGACATAAACATGCAAACTACCTGACACTAAAATAGTGTCTAGCCAAGGCTTCATTGGCTCACTCACACAAGCTTGTAGTGGGTGAATCACGATAGGTGTTTTTAAATCCACCATTTGACAGATACGTGGTGTGAAACCAGCAACGGCTGAAAGCACTTTGCCTGTTGAAATATAACCACGGCTGGTATGCACACCTTGTACTTGGCCGTCTTTCACATCAATACTTTGCACTTCTGTATTTTGGAAAATCTCAACACCCATGCTGTCGGCACCGCGGGCATAGCCCCAAGCAACGGCATCGTGACGAGCAATCGAACCTGGCTCATGGTAAAGCGCGCCTTGAATAGGTGCTTTACCGCTACAGCTCAAATCCATTTGAGGACAAGCTTTAGCGATTTCATCAGTGCCCACAACACGGCTATTAACACCTACATGCTTATTCACTTCAGCACGCCAGCGCATAGTCCGCATAGCAGACTCTGTGTGCGCCAAGGTAAAGTGACCGCGATTAGAGTAGAAAAGATTGATATCCAGCTCAGTAGATAAGCCCTCAAACAATTTCACGCTGGCATCATAAAAATTCACGCCATCGGGCGTTAAATAGTTAGAACGCACAATCGTGGTATTACGACCAGTATTACCGCCACCGATATAGCCTTTTTCCAACACGGCCACATTGGTAATACCGTGATCTTTTGCGAGGTAATAAGCAGCCGCTAGGCCATGCCCACCACCCCCAATAATCACGGCGTCATATGACTTTTTAGGGGTTTGGCAGTCTCTAAAAAAACGCGGCTCTTTATATTCCCCGCCTAAAGCAAACTTAAGTAGCTGGTATGCCATTCAAAAAATCCTCAATGTAGATGGATTCAAAAAGTAAAAAATGTTGTTTTAACCTAAAAACTGGCATCTTTTATGCTTGTCAGTCTTATTAACTTTTTTTACCTACATGAAACTTATGGCTCTATTACACCAAAGCATAAAATCAAAGTCAATAGCATTTATGAAACTTTTTTTATTATCATGCAACAGCCTCTAGAGTTATGAGGTGTTATCAAGTAAACTAAAACTTACAGAGCTTGGTGCTTATTGATTTGCATGGCTTTTTATGAAAAAAATCAAAAGCTTCATCTTAAAAAAAAGATATTAATAATAAAAAAGTTTTATGAGGAGTTTTAGCGATAATGACTGCAATCAGTGATGTTGTTCTAAATAATCCGCCCTTAGAATCGCAAGGCAAAGCGCTAGATCGATTCTTAGGTAACACAATTCACCAACTCCGCATTCAACATGGCTTGACCTTAGCGGAAGTTTCTCAAAAAGCAGGCATTAGTCGTGGCATGCTAAGTAAGATTGAAAACGGCCTATCGTCGACCAGCTTAGAAACCTTAGAGCAATTAGCTAACGCGCTTGGCGTCACCTTGGCTCGTTTTTTCCAAGGCTATAATCTACCAACCAGCTCCGTCCAATTCGTTAAAAAGGGCGAGGGCATGGAAGTGGTGAGGCGCGGCACACGTAGCGGTCATACTTACCACCTGCTTGCTTATGACCAAGGCCCGCAAAAAATATTCGAACCTTTTTTAATTACCCTTGAAGATCCAGGTGAAGAGTTTCCTAGCTTTGAACACCCTGGTACTGAGTTTATTCATATGCTGGAAGGGGTAATGGAATACCGCGTGGGGGATGAAGTTTTTAAACTCGAACCCGGCGACTCACTGACCTTTCGCGGTGAAATTCCGCACCGACCAGAAAAGCATACCGAACTTCCTATCCGCTTCTTAGCAATTGTGCATTACGACACGGTAGGTCATGAGCCAGAAATTGAATAAGATGAGCACACATCCATCCCTTCCCTTCACCATTAATGATGCGCAACTAGAAGATATTCCAGCACTGGTTGAGCTACTCGCGGTCTTATTCAGCATTGAGGCCGATTTTAAGCCTGATACCGCAAAGCAAATACAAGGATTGCAATTGCTGATTAATAACCCAGCTTCTGCGGTAATGAAAGTTGCGCGTGACCAACATGGCTCGGTAGTTGGCATGGTAAGCGCTCAGTTAGTAATCTCTACCGCGCAAGGAGCGCCATCTGCATGGGTAGAGGATATGATTATCGCCCAAGCGCATCGAGGCGTAGGCTTGGGGCGCGCATTGCTGGATGCAACACTGGCTTGGGCTAAACAAAAAGGCGCTAGCCGCGCACAATTGTTAGTGGATATTGAAAACGAACCCGCATTAGGCTACTACCAACATCTAGGCTGGCAAAGCACCCAATTACAAGCCCGCAAAATCTTTCTATAAAGCCGCTCTAGCCATGCCAATCAAGCATGGCTTGCATCATGGCTTTGAGTGTAGGGCGTAATTGTGCAGATAAATCCTCGTCCACTTTTGTCACATCATCCGCTTGCATATAAGCGCGGGTTGCCAGCTCCAACTGAATAGCCTGCACCTGCGCTGCTGGCTGACCATAATGGCGAGTAATAAAGCCGCCTTTAAATCGGCCATTCATCACAGACTCGTAAGCACTGTCTTTTGCCACCGCATAAACCACCTCGGCTAAACTCGCATCGCATGACTCATGGTTAGCGGTGCCCACATTTAAATGAGGCAAGGTGCCCGCAAAAAATCGTGGCACTTCAGAATCAATAGAATGGGCATCCCAAAGCAAGGCTTTGCCGTGCAGTGCTTTAATTCTGCTTAACTCGCTACGGAGCGCTTGATGATATGGCTGCCAGTAATCGCTAATCCGCCTACGGATTTCATCTGGGTTCGGCGCCTGATCAGGCAAATAAAGCGGCGCTTCGTTAAAAGCATCTACTGGACATAGACCCGTGGTATTTTGTCCAGGATACAGACTGACATCATCAGATGGCCGATTCAAATCAATGACGTAGCGCGAATGCGTAGCGATAATCACAGTGGCATCCAACTCATCAAGGAAGTTATACAGTTGCTCAAGATGCCAATCGGTATCTGCAATCGACAAACCAGCTTGGGTCAATCTAGGCTTAAGCCATGTGGGTAAATGCGTGCCCACGTGAGGCATAGAAACCACCAGTGCGCTGTTACCTTGTTTGAGTTTAAATACGGGCAATTTAAGTTGCATCATGTCCCCATGACTTTTTCAAGAATTTCACTGCAATCAATACGGCATCAAAACTGGCTGACAAGCTAAGCACCTCACCTAAGGTTAATGCTGGCTGTATCACATCGCCCAAGCTAAAACTTAGTCCGTGCTGCTCGGCTTTGTATTCGCCCTGCACAGGCACTAACACCAAGTCTTGACCATCGCCGACACAACTAAAATCGCCATGCACCAGCGCAAGCTCACTACGCACCGCATCACGCAAGGTCATGATATTAAGCATCTGACAAACGCCATCGGGGTCACAGTGCCAAAACTGCTCGCCAGCAAAGTGAAACGCTTGCAAGGGCGGCAGTCTAAAAGACTCGCCAGCGTCGCCTCGCAAATTAACGCCATTGCCTTGGATTAAAATTTGCGTGCGATCCACCCCAGCAAATATAGAGTAATCGGCGGCTTGCTTAAGTTCGGCGACACTAATGCGCCAAACAAAATCATTAACATCCGCACCGGCTGGAAAACAGGCCAGCTCTTTAGTGCTCCCTGCGCCGTTTTTCCAAGGCTTGGCAGGCAACTGTTGCAGACTAAGGCGATGTAAATGCACTAATCGCTTCCACCGTCCAAAACACGCCGAATCAAGCCGTTTTAAATTTTACCGTCTAGCCCCATTTGGAAATACTTATGGGTAATTTTGTCTTGGTTTTCTAACAACCAATCTATGCTTGGCTGCTCAGCCATGGCTTTGTGAATGGCTTTAGCCGTTGCTTCACGGTGAATATTGAATAGGATTTGATGATCTAAATCATCTTGCTTCACAACAATAGGGTTAAGCCAAACTGAAACAATAATTCCCATTTCATTGGCTTTTTCTTTTGGAATATCGCCATTACGTACAGCATCTAACACGCCATTCGCAATAGCGGCTTGCACTGTGCCCATCAAAATATTGGTGTATTTTTCGTCTTTGACTGTGACTTTACTCACCATTATCGTTGCTGGACGCACTTGAATATCGGTATTTAAAATAGCCAACACTCTTGAATGGCCTTTAACTTGATCGCCCAACAAGGTAGCAAACGCTGTACCCATAGGGCCAGCCATATGTCCAATTGCCACTTCAGGCTCTGCTGCTGTGCCTACTGGGCCACCAGCCACTAAAGCTTCACCCACTCGAATCATCATATCGTTACTCATACACCCTCCAAAAAATGAAATACTGCTTAAGCTGAAAAATTAACTACCATTAAACAATTGTAATCTATATTATACGAAGTGAATATATGAAACAAAGATTGCTGACATAAAAAAACCACCTCAAGGTGGTTTTTTTATTCGCTTAACACTTTAGTTCTTTTTCTTATGTGCCCATACAGCGGCTTCTAGACGGCTAGTCAGTTTGAGCTTACTGAGCAAATGCTTAATATGCACTTTGACCGTGGTATCGCTAATTCCTAGTTTACGGGCGATGGTTTTATTGTTAAGGCCATCAGCCAAGCACTGCAAAATCTCTTGCTCTCTATCTGTCAGCGATACTGTTTCGTCATTACGACCCACTTTAGGGTCAATTAAGGCTTGTTTGAGAATATCAGTCAGACTATCTTGTATCACCGTCATGCCAGTGGCGACTTTGATTAAGTTAGCGCACAAATCTTCTGGATTCATATCCTTAAGCAAATAGCCATCGGCACCAGAGCGCAAGGCTTCCAGCAAATCGTCCTCTGCGTCAGAAACCGTCAACACCACAAACTTACCTGGCGTGTTCATTTCTTTAAAGCGGCGCAAAGTTTCTATGCCGTTCATGCCTTTCATATTCAAATCAATCAACACCACATCAGGCTTGGATTGTTGAACAAGCTCAACGCCTTCAAGCCCAGATGAAGCCTCTCCAACCACTTCAAAGCTGGGGTTGTCATTAATAATCTGCCCCACGCCTTTACGAAACAGCGCATGGTCATCAATCAAAAATACTTTATAGTGCTTATCCATTCTTGCTCCCATCAACTTTTATAATTTTTATACAGCACTTATTGCGGTAGTTTAGGCGTAAATACCAATCGTACACGTGTACCGCCTTTTCTACGACGCAACACAGTAATATCACCACCTAGACTGTATGCGCGCTCTTTCATGATTTTTTGACCATAATGCCCAGGCGCGTCTTTAATCTCACCATTACCACTTTGTTCTAGCACTTCAGCATTGGGCGTGTAGCCTATGCCATCATCATCAATGGTGACCAATATGGTGCCGCTTGATTGATATTCCAATGTCACCATCGTACTTGTTGCGCCAGAGTGTCGCACAATATTAGAAAGCGCTTCACGAATCACGTGCAAGATATGAAATTCCTCATTCACTGTCAAACGGCAATTCACTAAACGATTATCTAGGCTAATTGATAAATTACCGCGCTGTGTAAATTCATCAATCGCTGATTGAATCGCAAAATTCAATCCGCGAACATCCATATGCACCCTAAAGGTAGCAAGTAGTTCGCGCAATTCACGATAGGCATTATCTAAGCCTTCACGCAGTTGGTTGACAATACCCTCTCTTGCCTCCACCGTCATATTCAGCGCAGAAGATGACTGCAATCTGGCGATTTGAATTTTCATATAGGATAAAGACTGTGCCAAAGAGTCGTGCAGCTCACGGGCAAGTGCAGAGCGCTCCTCCAACAAGGCCACACGACGACCTTCTTGCTCTCTACCCTGAAAACCCATAATCATGGTCAATAGTTGCGCAGTCACTTCAAGCAATTGTATTTCAGTTTCATCAAACAAATGATCTTCATTCGCCTCTAATAACAACACGCCCAGCGCGCCCGAAGGGCTGGTGAAACCCACTGCCAACATTTGCGATTTCATCCCCTCAACGTTTTTTGCATAAAAACGCACAAAACTGTTGGCGCGCAACTCCTCAATCACTGTTTCAGACAGCGCGAGTGGCTTATGTTGCGAGAATAAAACACGTTCCGAACTGACGCTCGCGTCTTCCTCGGTAAACACCAACACCGCATTATTGACGTTAAGCGCTTTTTCTAAAGAGAACAGGCCTTTACGTAAGGCCGTGTCACTTAGCATGGTGTTGTTAACGGATTGCACAAACTCAAATAAAAAGTCCTGCAAACGAATCATGCGGCGCAAACGCTCACTACTGGTTTGGTTAAACCAAGCCGTGCCCGCCTTAAAGCCCTCTAAAGAAGCAGACATTTCATAAAACGTGCGCTCCAGCTCTGCAAACTCATCGTCGCTGGTATGCATGCCCGGCTTAATAAACTCGCGCGGAATAAAGTTGGTTAAAGCATCAAAGCGGTCAACCAATAAGCGCCTTGACCCCAAGGCAATCGCACCCAGCACACAGATAATTAAAAATAAACATAAGAGCTGTAACAAAGAAATAACCGATTGCTTCATTTCCAAATCGCGTGCCAGCGCAACCCCAAGCTCGTCATAAGCCACAATCACCGCCATAGTAGCGCTACGTTGTTGGTCAAATCTGGCGTTTAAATGACGTGTTTGGTCAAAGGTAATTTGGGCAATATGCAATTTTTTAAAAGCATCGGATAGCCTTGCATCTTTTTGATTTTGCAACCAAGCAAGCTCAGACAACACTTTATTTAAACGATGCGATTCTAATGACTGCATCGCCGCTTCAAAATCGGCAGGGCTTTTGCCCTCAGCAATATCCAACTGATACTGCCAAAACATTTTTTGCTGATTCACCGCTACAATCGCACGTAAGCTACCAGGATGATAATCAAGCAAGAATAGCGAACCTGCTTGCATTAAAATGGCAGGAAAAGTGATACAAAGAAGTAGTATCATGAGCCTCACATAAAGCGTGTGCCACAACAAACGCTTTACGCTACTGAGAAGCCGACGATATTGCTGACTTAATTTCAACACGAAGTCCAATAAAAAATGCCAGAAACCACATCAGCATCTGGATTAAAGAAAAAGGTTCATTGATGAGTTTATATGTTTTTAGCACAGTTGTGCTGAGTATCATTTTTATGATGGTGTTTGGCTCATGGTGGGTAGAAAGCGCACCATTTGGCATCCATATCTCAGCGCTAGTCATTGCTGGCATTACCGTACTCAGCATCATTTTAATGATTGCCATCTACCCCGCACTCAAACGCCATAACACGCAAAAGCGTCAAAATAATAACCTAGATACAAGCAACTGGGCCACTGACGTATCCTCACATCTATCAACACCTGCCGCCGTGATTAAAGGCTATAGCGTACTATTTGCCAATAAAGCTTTTTTAGCAGAACTGGGCATGCAAGGCTTAAGCGACCAAGTGGTTGGCATGCCCATTACCAATGTTATCCACTCCAGCGATCACCAACATTTAGCCACTTTATTTTCACAAGCCGCGCTGCACCAAAAAAACCCAGAACCCATAAAATTACGATTTTTATCGCTAGATGGCACCATTTTGCCAGCAAGTATCAGCTTATCTCCACTACAAGAAGATAACAGCTCAGACTTAAATTTATTACAATTTGCCTCGGTTGCCTCTCATCGCGATAAAGATTTTGAATACATTGATCAATCTAACTACCAATATTTGATTAATCAAATTGAACAGGTTGTATTCCATTTAAACGTCAATCAACAGATTATGTTTTTAAACCAATCTTGGGAGTCACAGCTCGACTACAAAGTACAAGACAGCTTAAACAAAACCCTACTTTCATTTATACACCCAGAAGACAAACCTCTGGCCGAAGCGCGCATCAACTCGCTTATTCAGGGTAAGCGCAATAAATCTTCTGTAGAAATCCGCGTCATCAGTCGCAACGGCGAATCACATTGGATGGAGCTACGCGCAAAAAATACTGGCACCTACAAAGGTGAACGCTCAAGTGTGATAGGCACACTAACTGACATTAGCCATATCAAAGCCACCGAGGCTAATCTACGTAGCAATCGCCACTTGCTGACCACGCTAATTAACAACACGGCAGGCATGATGTATCGCTGTAAAAATGACCAGCATTGGAGCTTTGAGTTTGTCAGCGATGGTTGCGTTGAGGTGACGGGCTACGAGCCTTATGAAATGATTAACAACCCTAACTTTTCTTATATGCAAATCATCCACAGTGAAGACAGGCAACCAACTTGGGAAGTGGTGCAACGCCATGTCAGTCAGCAACAAAAGTTCCAAGTGATTTATCGCATTATCACCCGTTCAGGCGCCATTAAATGGGTGTGGGAGCAAGGCAAAGGGGTATTTTCAAGCTCAGGCGAATTGCTAGCGCTAGAAGGTTTTATTACCGATATTAGCAACCATGACCAACCTGAGATTTTGCAAGCTTTTCAAGCGCTGTTTTTTAATCCAAGTAGCAGTGCAAACAAACTCAACTAAAGCGCTTAATCAGCACAACAAAAAGGGCGCCTAAGCGCCCTTTTTAATCAACAAACTACAATCTAACAATCAAATTAGAATGTGCGTTTGAGGTAGAACATTGTGTGACTGCCTACAGGATTGTATCCAGAGTTAGCAAGTGGAGTATAGAAGTTTGCTGTA
>JBMSSY010000022.1:0-15645 GCA_049424605.1 Candidatus Methylopumilus sp. | reverse complement strand
AGGCGGTTAGCTCAGTTGGTTAGAGCGCTTGGTCGACATCCAAGAGGTCAGCAGTTCGAATCTGCTACTGCCTACCACGATATGATGAGTGTGCTCTTTTCAAGCGCATTCCCCCAAGCCCCGCCAACTGCTGGGCTTTTTTGTTGCTGCTAAGACGTTGAAATGTGAGGCTTGGTGACAGAACAGCTTAGGGTTGCAAGTTTTCAGTCAGTTGATAAATACGTTTTATTACATTTCCCTTGCCGATTTTATCCAAAAGGCCCGAGGAATTTAGGTCTTTGAGCACTTGTGGCCTAATGCCACATAACACTAAACGTGTGTGGTGTCGTTTACATGATGCGAGTAACTCGGATAGTGCTTGAGTGCCCGTTGTATCTATAAACGGCACTTTGCCTAATCGCAAGATCAGCGTCTCAGCGTGTCCATGCACCGATTCTAAAGCCTCTTCTAATCGCTTGGCAGCGCCGAAGAAGAACGGCCCTTCTATTGAATAGACAACGGTTTTAGGCGGTAGCTTAAAGTTCTGCTGGTCCACTTCATCGCTGAGTGTTTTTTGATCTTGTTGCTCAATACCAACCACTTCCGACATTTGCTTCATAAACAATAGGGCGGCAAGCATTACGCCAATATTCACCGCCATTACTAAATCAACAAATATGGTCAGTAAGAAGGTGATAAGTAATACGGCAACATCGGATCGAGGAGCGGTTTTAAGCATATGGGTAAATAAATGCACTTCGCTCATATTGAAAGCCACTACAAACAGAATGGCAGAAAGCGCGCACAGCGGTATATGCACCGCAAGTGGGGCTAACAAAACAATAATCAGTATTAGGGTGATGGCATGCACGATGCCCGAAATTGGACTGTTGGCGCCGTTGCGAATATTGGTGGCTGTTCTTGCGATGGCGCCAGTCGCGGCAAACCCGCCAAATAGCGGGCTTAGTATATTGGCGATCCCTTGGCCGACTAACTCTTGGTTTGAATCGTGTTTGGTGCCAGCCATGCCGTCAGCAACAACAGCAGAAAGTAATGACTCAATCGCCCCCAGCAAAGCAATCGTAAAGGCGGGCCCAACTAATTGGATGCTGTCTGAAAAGGTAATCGATGGCAGACTAAATTCTGGTAAGCCTTGGGGTATACCGCCAAAAGCGGAGCCTATGGTTGCAACCCCTTTAAAGTTAAAAAACCACTGGATTAGGCTTGCGCTTATCAGCGCCACAAACGGGGATGGGATTTTTTTAAAGACTTTGGGCGAGACTAATAAAATGGCTAATGTGCTAAGCCCTAATATGGTGGTCTCTAGGTGTAGGCTAGAAAACGAGGAAATGAGGCCGATTAACTTCTCGTGAAAATGTTGGCTTGCTACTTGCTCACTTAATCCAAAAAAATCCTTCCATTGGCCTACCCAAATGATGATGGCAATCCCACTCGTAAATCCAGTAATCACTGGATCGGGGATGTATTTAATAATGCTGCCCAAGCGCGCCATTCCCATAATCACTAAAATCAAACCAGCCATTAAGGTGGCTACTTGTAATCCAGAAATGCCGTATTTCGAAGTAATGCCAGCAAGAATGACAATAAATGCGCCAGTGGGCCCAGCGATTTGTAGGCGTGTTCCGCCAAACAGAGAGACAGCAATGCTTGAAATAATGGCGGTATAAAGACCTTGTTCTGGTTTAGCGCCAGAGGCGATTGCAAACGCCATGGCTAGCGGGAGGGCGACGATGCCGACTACGACTCCCGCCACAATATTTTTTAACCAATAACGCTGGGATAAAAGACCTTCTTTTTTTGCTTGGAGTATTGCAATCATTGCTGGTAACTAGATGTGTAAAGATAATGATTAAGCTTATTCCTAATGTGGCTTAATCGCAATTTTAATACGCCTTAAATAGCTGTTTTTGAGGCGTTGCGGCAATTGACTTATCAATACTAGTCAATCCATACTTTTTCGCATAGTAAGCTTAAGATTTAGGCCAATTAGCAAGCAAGCGGCGGGCTTCTTCGGTCACCTCAGATGCAAGCTGATCCGCCTGCGCCTGATCAAAATCGGCATGGTAGCGTTTTTTAATGCCATGCTCGTGTAATTGTAGGTGGTAATCTGGCCTAATGCCGCGTTCAGACAGGCAATGCAAAGTGCAGGCCAGAGGGCATCCATCAAGCGCCAGAATCGGCCTGCCTGATTTGGCGATATTAACCAGATGCGGGACATTGCCACCCACCCCAGAGATACATGACATTTCTGCCTCGCCATCGCGATCAAGTTTGAGGGCAATGTAATTGGCAGTCTGCGCCGCACTTGAGCATCCAGAACAGGAGTACACCAATGGTAATGCCCGATAGTTTTTGGTCAGCATATTCGTACTCCCTTCATCATTTGAAAAGCGCTCAATATTTGCGAACTCAAGGGCTTAGAGTTAAAGAGTTAAAACCCAAGTGACGATGGTTTTAATATCTTCATCTTTAACTTGCGGACTATTTGCGGGCATGGGAATAGGCCCCCAAACGCCGCTTCCGCCAGCTTTTACTTTAGCGATTAATTTGCTTTCCGCCGCCTTGCCTTTATATTTCGCAGCCACATCTTTAAATGCAGGGCCGACAACTTTTGCCTCAACAGAGTGACACATTAAACAACCACTTTTTTGTGCTAATGCTTTTGCTGCATCATCAGCATAGGCATTAGCGGTGCAAGCTAAGGTGGCTAGCAGTAATAATGATGTAATCAATTTCATAATAGCGTCTCCTAATTAATAAATTATCCTCACTTTTTATTGGTGCTGCGCTCAAGCCGCAGGAGGATCACCTCATCTAATTAATGCTGAAAAAGTTAAAAACTATACAAAGCTGTTAACCAAAGCTTGTCTGTATTTCGGTAGCGAGAAGTTGTATTAAAAGTATATTGATCACCTTCGCTAAAACTACCGTACTCAAGCTTTGCTGTTGTTTGCTTGTTATAAGCATAGGCAATCGAAACATCCCATTCTTTACCGTAACGGCTTGCCTTGCCTGTGCCAGAGGTAAAGTCTTTATCTGCATCAAACCAGTGATACTCCGTTAACAAAGTAAAGTCTTGCCATTTGCCACCAGCGGTCAGATAAGTATCTTGCATGCCTTGTACTGGAGTACTAGCCGCAAACTTGTCTACCCAGCCTTGGAATAAATGGTTGGTGCCTAATGGGGTTTGGAAAGCGTATAAGCCATTATTGCTGCTCAACAACTCTTGATCGGCTCTTGCAAACCAGCCATTCCAGTTAGCGCCCAATCCTAATTTGTAGTAGTGCGCATCAATATTGGTATTGCCATTCGAAATGCGATCTTGCTTGGCATATTCGGCGGTATATAACAGCTTCCAGTGGTCATCAATCGGGTGGGCGCCATCAACTCGTATGCCTACAGTACGATTAGAAAGATTAACTTTATTTAAAGTAAGGGATGTCTCAGTTGTTATAGCAACCTTGTCATTGTTAGCATCGTACCAATAGCCATATCCAATCAGGTTTTCAGTAGGGCTTAAGTGATAAGTCGCGTGCAGAATGGTGGTGTCTTCACTTAACTCTTGAGAGGTGGTTGCTTTGCGTAGTCTGGTGTAATAGCCCGCATACAAATCAGTGTTTGCAATACTTTTATTCTCAACCGTTACCCCAGTAAAAACTTGCATCACTTGGCGGAACTCAACGTTGCCTATAAAGCGAACATTGTCTAGTTTGAGAGACTGTTGTCCTAGCCGCACTTTAGTATTTGGAATCGCAGTCCAATCCACATATAGCTGATTAATGTTGTAGTAATTGGGGTCTTGTACTGATGAGTCTGAGTTGGTTTTACCTGCGGAATTCAAACCCCATTGTTTTGTATTGAAGTCACTATTTAGGTCTGTCACGCCAATCAACTGTGCGCCAACACTTAAATCATGAAAAGGTGCTGTTTGCCAACCAATTAAGCTTCTAAGAGTAAAAGCATTGGCATCGTTAAATCCGTCTTGATTAACATTTTCGTAACGCAGTCTAAAATTAGTCATCGACTGTCCATGACTAATGGCATCAATCAAGCTCTCTGCGGGCTGTGATGAGCTGGTATCAGCGAATGCAGTGTTGGCATAAACTCCAGCTAATGCTGCGACCAATATAATATTTTTTAATTTCATGAAACTACCCCTTAGCATCTGCCCAAAAAATTGGACCAAATTTTATTAACCAAAAACCAAAAGCTAACAGCCATAGCAGGGCTGAGCACAAATAGAGATGCCCTGTCCAAGCTGGTAAAGCAATAAAATCCGCTACTACCCTTATTACAGCCGCTGCTTGAATCATTAAGTAAATCAGCCAAGCCGATTGGTCTGCTACCAAAGGGCGTCCTGAGTGGCCCAGCGTCACTCTGGTGGCCATGGCAATCAACATTGAAGAAAAGTAAGCAACTAACAATGCATGTAAGGGGGCTTTTCCAATGATTAAGGTGTTATTAATCAACAAATTCAAGCTTTGAATACCAAATAAAAACAGTGCGATACCCACCCAGATAAAGGAGATATGCAACATGCTTAAAATGCGAATCTCAAACACTTTTCGTGTTAGCCATTTGCATGAAAGCCATAGAGCAATGCCGCTCATCGGGATATCAAGTAACCATGTCATTTTGCTGAACTGAGCAATTTCTAATGCGCCGTGCCCCATGCCACCAAACACCAAAGCCCACAGCGCCCAACTTGGTCTGAAGGCTGTGTGATTAGGAATCACAACGCTAGAAAAGAAAGGAATTAATCGATGACTGACGGCAATGAACACAGGGAATAAGAACCACCAAACACCAGCGTTTCTGGCAATCTCAATTAAATAATTGCTGTTGATGCTTACCCCTAATAGGTAAACCAACAGTAAGCTGAATCCAATCATTAGAACGCCAGTGGTAATGCGGGCATGTAATACATCAGGCTTTTGAGCCTCAATATAAACACGTAGCAAAGCATACAAAGCAATTGCCCAGCCCAATAAGAATATGACGATCGAAATGATTAATAATGATTTGCTAATCACCAAGCCTAAGTAAGTTAACAAAATTCCTACAGTCAAAAAGAGTGCTGCTAGCAAGTAGTGCTTAGGGGCCACAGGCTTGCCCGACATCCATTTCGGATAAGTTGTCATCAGAAAGCCAAACATATAGGGCGGGAATAAAGTAAAGATCATTAAATAAAGATGTGCCCAATTTGATGGAATCGTCCAACTAATCGGGGTGTAAAAATTTCCATAACGGCCAGCAATGTCAATTAACCACCAAATCATCACCATTACCGCTTGAACTGCGCCCAAACCGAACATAACTTGGTGCGGCATAGATACGAAATTCCTATAGGAATTTTGTTGTCTGCCTCCATTACTTATTTGGACTAACTGTTCCATATTGGCCTAATCACTATCCCAAAGCATCCTTATTTATTGGAGTTCATCATATGCCTTGCTGTGATTGCGGGTATTTGACCTGAATCAAGTTTGAGAAAAAACTTCGCACGGACAGCGCTCGAATCAATTTTTAAAATTGACCTAGGTCAAGGAAGTTGCAATAGCGATAACGTACATTCAACCCGTCATTTACATACGGGGAGGTCGCAATGGCTACGAGATTCACAAAATCCATGGCGCGTAATATTTTCTTTGGCGGGTCGCTGTTCTTTTTCCTGCTATTTCTGGCACTTACTTTCGATACAAATCAAAAATTACCGAAGCGAGATAACAGCCAGAACATCACGGCTTCAGTGATGCATGGTAAGAAGTTGTGGGAAACAAGCGATTGTATTGGCTGCCATACGCTACTCGGTGAAGGTGCTTATTTTGCCCCTGAGCTTGGTAATGTCTATAAACGCCGTGGCCCTGAATTTATTAAGGCTTGGATTAAAGGTCAGCCAACGGGTGTGGCTGGCAGAAGGCAGATGCCGCAATTTAATTTCACAGATCAGGAGTTGGACGATCTGGTCAATTTCCTGAAATACACATCTGAAATTAACACTAATAACTGGCCACCAAATATACAAGGCTAATCGTCACAATTATAAAAAAGGAGGTCGTTATGCAATACAAATCTCAGGCAGTGGCGAAGCCTTATTTCATCGCCGCAATTGCGCTGTTTGTTGGTCAAATTGTATTTGGCTTAGCAATGGGCTTGCAGTACGTGATTGGGGACTTTTTATTCCCTGAAATTCCGTTCAACGTAGCACGCATGGTTCATACAAACTTATTAATTGTTTGGTTGCTGTTCGGATTTATGGGGGCTTCGTATTACCTTGTTCCCGAAGAAACAGAGACTGAACTTTTTAGCCCCAAGTTGGCTATGGTGATGTTTTGGATTTTTCTAGCTGCGGGCGTGCTGACTATCCTTGGATATCTTGCCGTTCCTTATGCAACGCTTGCAAAATTCACGGGCAACGATATTTTAAATACCATGGGACGCGAGTTTTTAGAGCAACCCTTACCTACTAAACTAGGAATCGTTGTGGTCGCGTTGGCTTTTCTTTTTAACATTACAATGACTTTGCTTAAAGGTCGTAAAACAGCCATTAGCTTAGTATTAGTTTTAGGATTGTTAGGGCTGGCTGTTTTCTTCTTATTCTCTTTCTACAATCCAGCCAATCTTGTTAAAGACAAGTATTACTGGTGGTGGGTAGTGCATTTATGGGTTGAAGGTGTTTGGGAGTTAATCCTAGGATCTATCCTTGCATTCGTGTTAATTAAAGTGACGGGCGTTGATCGCGAAGTGGTTGAAAAGTGGTTATACGTCATTATTACCATGACTTTAATTACTGGCATTATTGGAACAGGTCACCATTACTACTGGATTGGCGCACCTGCGTACTGGCAAGTTTGGGGTAGCGTGTTTTCAGCACTAGAACCAATACCGTTCTTTATGCTAACGATATTTGCTTTCAATATGGTTAATAAACGCCGCCGTGAGCATCCAAATAAAGCAGCAACCCTTTGGGCACTTGGAACTGGCGTGATGGCTTTCCTTGGAGCGGGTGTGTGGGGATTTCTACATACATTAGCCCCAGTTAACTATTACACTCACGGCACTCAAATTACTGCAGCGCATGGCCACATGGCTTTTTATGGGGCCTATGTGATGGTGGTGTTAACTATCATTTCATATGCAATGCCTGTGCTTCGTGGGCGAGCAGCGAACAGTAACAAAGCGCAAGTCGTTGAAATGTGGGCGTTCTGGTTAATGACCATCTCAATGGTATTTATTACATTGTTCTTAACAGGCGCTGGCATCCTTCAGACATGGCTACAACGCATTTCAACCACGCCCATGAGCTTTATGGATACGCAAGCGCAGCTATCAATTTTCTATTGGTTGCGTGAAGGTGCTGGCGTGATTTTCTTTATTGGCCTTGTTGTCTATGTCACTAGCTTCTTTATTAAAGGGGAGACTAAAGCGAGTTAACAGCAGCCTCTAGTTGGCTGTATGACGAAGGAGGCTGTTGCCTCCTTCTTTTTCGCCGAAAGTGATTTAATGAATTGTGATCAAAAAACCGTCCATCCCAAACAAGACTTACCTGGTGATTTAGCCATTTGGATTTTTATCCTTGCAGAGATGTTGGTGTTTGGGGTGTTGTTTGTTGTTTTTGCTTTTACTCGCATGAATCAAGTCGCGGTATTTAATGCTTCACAACAAACGCTAAGTCGTTCTGCGGGAACACTGAACACACTCATTTTAATTACCAGTAGTTACTTTGTAGTGCGCTCAATCGCTGCAATAAAACAAGATAAATCCAAACAGTCCGCCAATTGGCTAACGGGAGCCATTGTTCTTGGAGGCGCATTTGTTGTTGTTAAGCTTAATGAGTTTCATGAAAAATTTCTGGCAGGAGTTTCTTTAGATACTAACGATTTTTATATGTTTTATTTAACGCTGACTTCTTTCCATTTAATGCATGTGATCATGGGCATGATTATTCTTAGTTTTATTGTGATTAAGATTAGGAGAGGTGCTTATAGTGCTTCGGATCATTTTGGGATTGAATCTGGGGCATCTTTCTGGCACATGGTAGACCTGCTCTGGATCATTCTTTTTCCATTAATTTATATTATTCATTAAGCATGAGTTATCAAACAAACAAATTTTCTACAGCAGTATGCTTATCACTCATCATTTTAACCATCCTTACTTTTGGCATTGGTGAAAAAGGCTTAACTGGCAAATTAGTGATGCTGAGCTTGCTTGCAATCTCTTTTATTAAAGGGCAATTAATCGCTAATTATTTTATGGGTCTGCGTCATGTAAGTTGGCTCTGGCGTGGAATTATTATGGGTTATTTCCTTATCGTAGGTTGCTTAATTGCAATCGCTTACACAATAAGTTGAGAGTGAAAATAATGGACACATCTGTCACTAGCATTCCCTTTTACCAAGCAAGCGCTGATGAATGCGAGCTATTTGAACTTGCTTGGCGTAACAAGCTGCCACTGTTAATTAAGGGCCCCACAGGATGCGGAAAGACCAGATTTGTATCGCATATGGCTGCCAAATTAAATCTGCCGCTCTACACAGTCGCCTGCCATGATGACCTTACTGCATCTGACCTAGTAGGCCGTCATTTAATTAGTCATGGCGAAACAGTTTGGAATGATGGCCCATTAACTAGGGCTGTCCGCGAGGGCGGGATATGCTACTTGGATGAAGTAGTCGAGGCCAGAAAAGATACTACGGTGGTATTGCATCCACTTGCTGATGATCGACGTATGCTGCCAATAGATAAAACGGGTGAGCGATTGCAAGCGCCGCCATCATTTATGTTAGTGGTTTCATACAATCCGGGTTATCAGAATTTTCTGAAAGGAATGAAGCCGTCAACAAGACAGCGTTTTGTTTCCTTGTCGTTTGATTTTCCCAGCGCCTCGCAAGAGGAGGCGGTGTTAGTTGGGGAAACGCGAATTGATGCGATGACTGCAAAACGCTTAGTGTCAATTGCTGGGGCTTTTAGAGCGCTTCGTGATTACGACCTTGAAGAAGTTGCCAGCACAAGACTGCTTATTTATGCGGCAACTTTAATCAAAGGTGGATGTGACCCAGTACGTGCCTGCCGTGCTACTTTAGTTGAAACTTTAACTGATGATATAGAAACGGTAGCTGCATTAAATGAAGTGATTAAAGCTACCTTCGGACGCTAATGGAAGAGTACATTGGAGAACTGTGGGATAAGTTTATTACTGCCGCAGCAGAAAAGCGGCATGTTAATGCTGTTGTAAAACTTGATGACATTGCAAAAACAGTTGCAATCTTTTTTAGAGCACTTGGTGGAGACCCTGGCCTGAGCATTTCTGCGGCACCCGCCTATCGCCACGGCTCGCGAAGAGGGTGGCTGCAAAGGGTTGCAGGCAGCGGCGACAAGGTTGAATTATCATGGCGGGATGGCGAATCTCTGCGTCTTCCATCGCAAATAGATTTATTTCCAGAACGCTCGCTTAATCAAGACCTTTATTTCTGGCTAGTCGCAATCGCGGCGGCAAATGTTGATGAAACTTTACCTTGGATAATAAGAAATCAAATCGCAACAAGTCTTACTTTGAATCGATTTCCTGGATTAAAAACGCCTTATAAAAATTTAGTAGATGCTTTATTCGCTATTAGAGTCGCGCCAGAAAAGCTTGCGGCTGATGAGGCGGCACAAGAAAGGGCAATTAGGCATGCATTAAACGAGCCCGGTAGCGTTGCTAGATTGCCATTTGCCAGTCGAAATTTTCAGCCTGTCCCTTTATGGCCACATCCATATCCACCAATGAGCGCAGCTAATTTTGTTTCAACAAATGATGGCTCGCCAAATAAAAGTGGCAATTCACCTAGTCAGAAAAGTCGCAAAAAACATTTAGCGCAAAGAACTAAAAATCCAGATGATAAGAATGGCTTTTTATTAATGTTTAGAGCGGAAAGTCTTTTTTCTTGGTCTGAGTATGTCAAAGTCAATCGCTCTCAAGACGATGAAGATGACTCCGATACCGCCGAATTAGCAGCCGAAGACATGGATAATCTTAGCATCACTCGCGATAGTGAAACGACTGCTGCCAGCGTTAGATTTGATCTTGATTTGCCAGCAAGCTCAGAAGACGATTTTCCTCTCGGTGCAGGGATTTTGCTGCCTGAGTGGAATTGGAAAAAACAGGCGCTTCAAGCAGACTATTGTTGCCTTCAGGAGTTAATCGCTTTAAATGTTCAGGAATCGGAATTGCCCAACGCACTAAAAAATACGGCGAGAAAACTAAAGCGGCAATTTCAGGCCTTGGCCCCGATGAGGCAATGGCTTAAAGGCCAGCAAGATGGTGAAGATTTGGATTTGGATGCTTGGGTACAGTTTATTTCTGAGAAGTCTTCAAAATCAGCAAACGCGGAGCAAGGTTTATACAAAGCACAAGTTAATCAAGAGCGCGATTTGGCATGTCTTTTACTGGCAGATTTGTCTCTATCCACTGATGCTTATATTTCTAATCAGGCTAGAGTGATTGATGTGATTCGAGATAGCCTTTTGCTGTTTGCCGAAGCTTTGACCTCAACGAATGATCGTTTTGCGCTTTATGGATTTTCATCCTTACGCCGAAATCAGATACGTTTTCATCATATCAAAGGATTTCACGAAAGCTATGACAACAAAGTAAGAGGCCGTATTGCTGCGATAAAACCTGGTTATTACACGCGAATGGGCGCTGCAATAAGGCATGCATCAAGCTTGTTAGCTAAGGAAAATAAGCGCCAACGACTATTACTTATCCTGACTGATGGAAAACCTAATGACTTGGATCAGTATGAAGGCCGCTATGGTATTGAAGATACGCGTGTTGCTTTGTTAGAAGCTAAAAGCCTTGGTTTAAAACCATTTTGCGTCACTATTGATAGTGAAGCGAATGACTATCTGTCTCATCTGTTTGGCGCGGGCGGCTATATCGTTATCCGCAACCCACAAGATCTGCCAAAACAACTACCAATACTTTATGCACAAATGACGCGCTAAGCGCTCAAATCGTACTGTCGTAGTTTTGCTAAGTCGGTGATTTTGACCTCTTTACCACTTACTTCAATCAAGCCTAATTGCTGCAATTTTGCCATAGTGCGAGATAAAGTCTCAGGCGTTAAATTTAATAATGAGGCGATTGTCATTTTGCTTGATGGCAAAGTAATATTACTGCCATGCGAAGCATCGGCACTGATTTGCAATAGATAGCCTATAAACCTCTGTGTGCATGATTGCAAAGACAACATTTCAATATCTTGTACAAGGTGATGCATCCTCACCGAGAGACCAGCAAGCATTTTTCTTGCAATAAGTGGATCACTATCTAGCAAAGAAAATATCAAGTTCTTTGGAATGATTAGAACGCGGGACTCCAATATCGCGTGGGCATACACTGGAAATTGACGCTCTAAGAATAATACCGCCTCACCAAAGCTCTCACCCGGCGAGATAATGCTGATTACTTTTTCCGTGCCTTGCGGAGAGGTGACGCCAAGTTTGATCTGGCCATCCAACAAAATATATAGCCCAAGCGCAGGATCTCCTCGGTTAAAAATCGACGTTCCCTTAGGGAAATCATGCGTTTGACAATTTTCAGCCATGACATCAATTTGTTCAGCGCTTAACTCTTTAAACATGAAAAAGTTAGCCAGTGTAATAGCGATGATGTTTTTATTCATTTCAGTCCCTATATAGACTAGTTGTGGCTATGTGCCTCTTTGTGTTTACCTATTATGACCGCTGTAGCCATGATAAGTACAAAAAGTATGATGGAAATAAGGTTTAACATTCCGCCAAATTTTCGCAGGCTCTGTATATGTGAGAAATCTCCAGCCACTCTTAATATCAAAGATAGATGCAAACTGAATAGCGGTAAATAAAAATGCTTATTAAATGGAATTTTTAGTTTAGTCATGGCGGGAAAAATGATTGGGGCGTGCCCAAATATCATAGAAAATCCAAAGCCAACAAAGATGGCATGTAAAAACGCATCGTAGCTAGACCCTGAGATAAGAATAGGCGTGCCCAAGCCAATCAGCGCGCCAACTAAAAGCCATAAATAAGCGCTTGCTAAGGCAACCGCAATATATCTTGTTATGCCTCGCTGCTTGATTGTTTGCCTAACAATATCATTACTCAGAAACCATAAGGCAAGCATAAGCAATGTAAGCGATAAGAATTGAAAGGAGCCTATATTGATTAAGCTTGATGAAATCATACTCATCATAAAAAAACAGATAGTGATAATGAAGCTTATTTGATTTGTTTTAGATGGCTTTAGAAATCTGCAAAGCTCAAGTCGCTCCCCTGCGATCGTCAGCACTAAAAACCCCACCCACCATGGAATAATTTGGATTAAAGGCAATCCCTTCAACCATAGAGCACAGCCCAGTAACCATGAAAAACTACCGAGCATTAAGATAAAACAAAACCATTCGCGCTGTTGAAACAATATCCGAATAGAGGCGACTTGTAAGATGGCGCTAGCAAGCAGTATCAGCGTTACACCAAACAGCCAGTTGAGGCCTATCATTAAAAATAATGCGCCCAGCGCTGAGGCTAATGCACCACCATAAGCCCATGTTCGGCCAATTGCCACAGCCCGTTCCAAACAAATCACGGTGCCAAGAAAGCCACACACCATCAATGGCCCATGAAGCGCAATTTGTGTAGGGCTGAGCGGTAAATTAAACCCCAATCGGTAGAGGCCAAGGTAGCTACCAAACAGCAAACTAACAAATCCCATCAGCAGGATTGGAAAGCGTTGCTTTACCGAAAGCGCATTACTCATTCCATCCCAATCGTTCCTTAGCCTCTGAACAAATGAATGATGGCTCCCAAGGGGGATCTGAGACTAAACTTAATGACAGCGCTAATCCCGCGGGGATTATTTTTTCTACGGCACTGGAAATATCATCCGCTAACATTTCAGACATTGGGCACGATAATGAGGTGGTCGTAAAGCTAATATTGATTTTGTTATCTACAATATTAATCTCATAAATTAAGCCTAGATCAATCACACTTTCACCTATTTCTGGATCAATCACTGTCTGCAATGCTTGGTAAATTAATCGCTCATTTGGGGAAAGTTTTTCATACTGTAATGGCATCGTTATTCCGTTAATGTATCAGTTGCTTAACAACGGTCATTGCGCCATCTACATTCTTATTCATAGCGTCTGTTTGATATTTAATCACGCCTGCTTCATCCAATATTGTGATGGTCGCATCATGCTCAAAATCGCCAGACTTTGTCTTTTTGTACTTAATACCAAGACCTACTGCCAATTTTCGCACTGAGTTGGGCTTGCCTTGAGCCAATAGCCAAGATGGAGATTCAACACCATGTGTTTTTGCAAACTCCCTTAAGACGCTTGGCGTATCTCGCTCTGCATCAAAGGTGAAAATCGCAAAGTTAACCTTACCTAACTGCGAGCTAGGGATGGATTTTTCTATGCGCTTCATATTGCCGACTGTAAGAGGGCAAACGTATTGGCAAGAAGTGTAAACCATGGCAATCACAGTTGGCTTGCCGCTTAAACGGTTAAGCTGAAATGTTTTTTCATCACTTGCTACCCAAGTGTCGGTGATATTGAATAATGAATCAGTCGATGGCGCTGATAATCCAAGTTCACTGCTTTCGTGGCCTTCATGACCTTCATGGCCTTCATGTCCGTATGACATAGCAGGCACTAAACAAGCCAACACTAATGAAATAAGTAATCTGTTTTTTAATATTTTTTTCATTCTGCATCCTTTGCACAGCGGAAACCTAAATTCTTCCCAGTAAAATTCCCTTGGAGACTTTCTCGATATGAGTACCTCATAAAAGCAGCGTAATCTGAAAGACTTTTTGCATTCAAACTACCACTGCCACAAAACAAGCTTTTATCTCCTGTGTTTCTTGAGTCAGGCGGTGCCATATAACTATTGAAATCAGCGGTCCATTCCCATATCACACCAATTAAATCAAAAATGCCGTAGCCGTTAGCTTGACCAGTTTTAACCATCGGTAAATCATGATTGGGCACGGAATACCAATCCATAATAGCTTTTTGGTTGAGCTCTTTATTTCTATCATGATCATAAAGAGCATATTCCCATTCATCTGTGGTAGCTAGCCGCTTGCCCTGCGCATCACAATAAGCAGAAGCTCCGAACCAAGAAACATTCACCACAGGCTTATCTAAGTCATCGCTATTAGGCTTATGCTCTTTTGTATCCCAATGGTCTAAATAATGCGCATCGGTAAATATTTTTTTAACGCGCTGCTGACGCCATTCAGGGTTGGTGTTAACAAATTCATAGAACTGTCGATTAGTCACGGGCGCCACATCTAAGTAAAAATGCTCAATAAATGTGGTCTTGTTTTCGCTTTGCGTGGTGTCATCTTTTTTGATGAAAAATGGAAGCAACTCCCCTGCTGGAAGCAGCGCCATATCGTTGACTGATGCTGCCATTACTGAAGACTCCAGTCCTAGCAACATCAGGGTTGATAACAATATTGTTTTATTCAGATACATTCTTAGCTGGGACAACACGGTGCTGTTTAACGTCAGCAGGTGTTACCTCATCCATCGAGTTATCCCAATTGTTGTAAACATAGGTCAACACATTTGCAACTTCTTCATCATTCAAGGTCCAGGAGGGCATAACACCGTTATAGTCATGACCATTTACAGTCAGCTTGCCTTGAAGCCCGCCTGTAACTGCTTTAATCGCTGCTACTTTATTGCCCTTGATATAGTCTGATTTAGCCAATGGTGGGAACGCTTGAGGAACGCCTACACCAGTGGTTTGATGGCAGGCCGCGCAGTTTGAATTGTAAATGGCTGCACCTAACTGTATACGTTCAGCCTTGGTTTTGGCGGCTGTGGTGTTGGGTTGAGAGCGTTCAGTGTTTCTCATGCCAGTGCCTTCTGGCAAGTAAACTTCATCTGTTAGCTTGCCTGAATAGATAGTTTTATCTTCCTCACCCACAACTTTTAACATCCCTAAAGCGCCTTTATTAAAAGCTCTGGTCAATGAGTGATCAACTAAAATATAGGTTCCTGGGACATTAACTTTAAACTCCATGTAAGCGGCACCGCCAGCAGGAATCATGGTGGTTTGAACGTTGTGTACTGGTGTTGAAGTGTTGCCTTCTTGATATAGATTGTCGAAAATTTCACCAATCACGTGGAAGGAAGATGTTAAGTTAGGTCCGCCTACACCAACATAAAGTCTGACGGTTTCACCTTTTTTAGCTTGCAGAGAGTTCTCACCCGTTAATGAACCAGCCGAGCCATTAAAAACCACATATTCAGGCTTCTCATCAATGGCTTTAATCATGCTAAAAGATTGCAGGCCTTGCTCACCATTTTTGCCTTGTGTGTAAAAGTCACCTTGCATGACATAGTATTCACGATCTACTTTAGACATTCCTTCTTTTGGCTCAACCAAAATCAAACCATACATACCATTTGCCACGTGCATCGCAACTGGGGCTGTTGCACAGTGATACACATACAGCCCAGGATTGAGTGCTTTAAACGAAAATACAGAGCTGTGACCAGGTGCGGTAAGTGAAGCTGCAGCGCCACCGCCTTGACCAGTGACTGCATGTAAATCGATATTGTGTGGCATTTTATTATTGGGGTGATTGTTGAG
>JBMSSY010000021.1:0-16033 GCA_049424605.1 Candidatus Methylopumilus sp. | reverse complement strand
CCCGCAATTACGAGGGACTTTGGTTAGAATACATAGGCAAGCTTGATGCGGCCGGCATTAAGCGCAAACCTAGCCAAGCTTAATTAACAGGGTATAGAGCAAATGTCAGATTCCAATCAAACACATTTTGGTTTTAAGACCGTCAACGAAAGTGAAAAAGCCCGCAAAGTTGGTGAGGTGTTTCATTCGGTTGCCCGTAAATACGATTTAATGAATGATGTGATGTCTGCTGGCTTGCACCGCACATGGAAGCGCTTTGCCGTTGAGCTAAGCGGCGTCAAATCAGGCGATAAAGTATTGGATGTGGCGGGTGGCAGTGGTGATTTATCGCGCCTGTTTAATCAAAAAGTAGGGCCGACAGGTCAGGTGGTACTGACCGACATTAACGCTTCTATGCTGGCTGTGGGACGTGATCGCTTGATAGATGATGGTGCTTCGGTGCCCGCTTTGCAATGCGATGCAGAAAAGCTGCCTTTCCCTGATAATCATTTTGACTGCGTGATTGTTGCTTTTGGCTTACGCAATATGACGCACAAAGACAAAGCCTTAGCTGAGATGCGCCGCGTGCTAAAAACTGGCGGGCGTTTGTTAGTGCTGGAGTTTTCGCAAGTGTGGAAGCCTCTAGCGCCGCTTTACGATGCTTACTCATTCAAACTGCTGCCGCTGATGGGCAAGCTATTTGCCAAGGATGCAGAAAGTTACCAATACTTGGCTGAGTCCATTCGTATGCACCCAGACCAAGCAACCTTGCGCCAGATGATGCTGGATGCTGGCTTAGGCAAAGTGGATTACTACAATCTTGCCGCTGGCGTAGTGGCTTTGCACAAAGGCTGGAAAATCTAAATCTAGCTATGTTTAAGCCTTTATTAACCCGCCTGCTCAATCACCTAGTCACCCAAAATTCATGGGCGCGTGCTGAGCTTTTACCATTTAGCGGCAAAACAGTCGCTTTGAATATGCCGCCAGTGCGTGCCAGCCTGACCATTTTAGAAGATGGCGGCCTCGCGATGACGGGCGAAGCCTTACAAGCTGATGCCAGCATACAACTCTCACCTTCGCTGGCCTTAAGACTGCTGGCCAACGATGTGGCTGCCATGTCACAAGTACAGATTGAGGGCGAGACCGAGCTAGCCAAAACTTTAGCCAAGGTATTGCAGAATATTCAGTGGGATTATGAAGAAGATTTAAGCAAGCTCATCGGCGATATTCCCGCCAACAAACTCAGCACTTTTGCCAAAAATACGGCGCAGCAAGCCAAACAGCAAACCGTGAATTTGCTTGAAATGGCCACAGAATATTGGCAAGAAGAACATGCACTGATTGCCAAAAAGCGTCATGTAGAGGCCTTTGTGCAGCAGGTCGACACCCTACGCGATGATGTGGCTCGCGCTGAAAAGCGCCTCGCGCAATTGTTAGCCAAATCTACCCAACACACAGAAACATAAAATATGCGCTTTTTTAGACTAGTCAAAATTATTTTTATCTCGCTCAAATTTGGGCTGGATGAGTTTGTACTGGCGCATAGTAAATTTGCCCTACTCCGCAGCGCCCTTAAATCCGTGCTGTTTTTCCGCAATCACAAAGAAGCCAGAGGTGAACGTTTACGTTTAGCACTCGAAGCCTTAGGGCCTATTTTTGTAAAATTTGGTCAAATGCTTTCTACGCGGCGCGATTTAATCCCCCTCGATATCGCCGATGAGCTGGCAAAACTGCAAGACCAAGTGCCGCCATTTGAATATGCGCTGGTTGAGCAAATCTTAATCGACACTTACCAAAAGCCCGTCAACCAGGTGTTTAGTCAGTTTGACCAAACCCCGATTGCTAGCGCTTCTGTCGCGCAAGTGCATTTTGCTCATTTGATGGATGGCAAACCAGTGGCAGTAAAAATCCTGCGTCCTGGCATCGCCAGCATTATCCAAAAAGACATTAAATTATTAGAAAGTGCCGCTTGGTTAATCCAAGTATTGCTTGCCGATGGTAAAAGACTGCGCCCGCGTGAAGTGGTGGCTGACTTTTCACAACATATCAATAACGAACTAGACCTCATGCTGGAGGCCGCCAATTGTAGTTTGCTGGGTCGCAATTTTCCCAATAGTCCATTACTACAAGTGCCAGAAGTGTATTGGGATTGGTGCCATGAGCAAGTGATGGTGATGGAGCGCATGAATGGCACGCCTGTGAGCCAAGTAGATAAATTGCGTGAAATGGGCATTGATATGCGCAAACTGGCGCGTGATGGGGTTGAGATTTTCTTTACGCAAGTGTTCCGCGATGGCTTCTTCCATGCCGATATGCATCCCGGCAATATTCAGGTGGCAAGCGATGGGCGTTATATTGCGCTGGATTTTGGCATCATGGGCGCACTAACTGAAAGCGATAAACAATACTTGGCGCGCAACTTCCTCGCCTTTTTTAGGCGCGACTACCGCGAAGTAGCGCAAGCACATATTGAATCTGGCTGGGTGCCTAGCGATGTCTCTATTGATCAATTTGAAACCGCCATCCGCGCAGTTTGTGAGCCTATTTTCAACAAGCCGCTCAAGGATATTTCGTTTGGACGCATACTGATACGCCTTTTCCACACAGCGCGCAGATTTGGTTTAATTATTCAGCCGCAACTCACCATGCTACAAAAAACGCTATTGAATGTTGAAGGTTTAGGTCGCGATTTAGACCCTGATTTAGATTTATGGAAAACCGCCCAACCCTTCCTTGAGCGCTGGATGAGTGAACAAATTGGCTGGCGCAGTGTATTTAAGCGCATTAAAGCAGAGGCGCCACATTGGGGTGCGGTACTGCCTACCTTGCCGCGTAAAATTGATGCTTTCTTAACGCAAGATGCACAACAGTTTGCCGAGCTAAAACTAGAGTTAGCGCGTTTAAAAACATCGCATCATCAACAAACCGTTATTTTGACCATGCTGATTGCCGCGATGCTATGTCTTTGCATTTTTGCTATTTGGTAGCGCAAAATCAACACTCGACGTTTGGCAATCCCCGCCAGCTAAGCTACAATTAGCGCTTAGCTTTCTGAGTATCCATCACCATTTTGCGAAGTTGCAACGCTAGCCCCATCCACTCCCATCATTGGTCTCGCTTTTTACAGCGGGCAATGTTTGCCTAGCCATGTCCTCCCCTAAAAAAGTCTTCATCAAAACCTTTGGTTGTCAGATGAATGAATATGATTCGTCACGCATGGCAGATATGCTGGCATCCTCGGATGGCATGGTTGAAACTGAAAACGTAGAAGATGCAGATGTGATTCTGCTCAACACTTGCTCAGTGCGTGAAAAAGCTGAAGAAAAAGTGTTTAGCCATTTAGGTCGCTTTATTCCGCTTAAAGCAAAAAATCCGAATTTGGTGATTGGCGTTGGCGGTTGTGTCGCCTCACAAGAAGGTGAAAACATCATCAAACGTGCGCCTTATGTCGATATCGTATTTGGCCCGCAAACTTTGCATCGCTTGCCAGAAATGATTAAGAACAAGCAATCTAGCGGCTCATCGCAAGTCGATATTAGCTTCCCTGAAATTGAAAAATTCGACCATCTGCCTCCACCAAAAATTGAAGGTGCAAGTGCTTTTTTAAGCATTATGGAAGGCTGTAGCAAATACTGTAGTTTTTGTGTAGTGCCTTATACTCGCGGCGAAGAGGTATCGCGTCCCTTTGAGGACATTCTGACCGAGGCGGTACAGTTAACCGCACAAGGCGTTAAAGAAATCACCCTGCTTGGTCAAAACGTCAACGCTTACCGCGCGCAATATCAGGGCGACACAGCAGACTTAGCTTTGCTGATTGAAACCATTGCTGAAATCCCGCAAATCGAACGCATCCGTTTTACCACCAGCCATCCAAATGAAATGAGCGAGTCATTAATTAAGTGCTTTGCCAGCGTACCTAAACTGGCGGCGCAATTACACTTGCCTGTGCAGGCAGGCAGTGACCGTATTTTGATGGCGATGAAACGCAATTACACCACGCTGCAATTCAAATCTATTATTCGTCGGCTACGCCATGCCAACCCCAATCTGACATTTACCTCTGACTTTATTATTGGCTTCCCCGGCGAGACCGAAGCCGACTTTGAGGCCACGGTAAAGCTAATGCAAGACGTAGGTTTTGATGCCAGCTTTAGTTTTTTATATAGCCCTCGTCCGGGCACGCCAGCCGCTTTCTTAAAAGATGATGTTACCGAAGCCACTAAATTAGCGCGTCTAGACCGATTGCAAGCCATTAACGAAGCGCAAGCGCAAGCTATTTCCACCGCCATGCTAGGCACTGTACAACGTGTTTTGATTGAAGGCGTATCGTGGAAAGATGCCTCATTGCTGGCTGGCAAAACAGACAATAACCGCGTAGTTGATATTCAAGGCGATGCCAAACTGATACACCAATTTGTGAACGTAAAAATTACTGATGTTGCCAACCCACGCCGCTTAGTCGGCACGCTTTTTTGAATAGCTGATTGAATCATGGAAATCACCCTACAGCCAGAAGATAACCTCCGCCTCGCCAATCTGTGCGGTCCGCTTGATGAAAATATCAAGCAGATTGCCTCCGCTTTGGAGATAGACATCGCACGACGTGGCGCGCATTTTAAACTCACTGGCAAACAAGCGCACACGCGGCTTGCAGCACAACTTCTAGAAAGCTTTTACGCTCGCTCAAAACAAGCCATAGAGTTAGAAGACATTCAATTAGGCTTAGTGGAAATCAACAAGCTCAGCGCTGATACCATTGCCACTGTTGCCATGCCCAATCTGATGACACGCCGTGCTGACCTGCATGGTCGCACGCCACGCCAAATCAGCTATTTACAGCAAGTACAAGATTACGACATTACTTTTGGTATCGGCCCAGCAGGCACAGGTAAAACCTATCTAGCGGTGGCTTGTGCTGTGGACGCACTGACCCGTGACAAAGTCAAAAGAATCGTCTTGGTTCGCCCTGCGGTAGAGGCAGGTGAGCGTTTGGGCTTTTTACCTGGCGACTTGTCGCAAAAAGTCGATCCTTATTTACGCCCTTTGTACGATGCACTTTATGACTTAGGTGGCTACGATGCGGTGAATAAAATGTTTGAGCGCGGCGCAATTGAAGTGGCGCCACTGGCTTATATGCGAGGTCGCACCCTTAACCAAAGTTTTATTATTTTGGACGAAGCGCAAAACACCACCCCTGAACAAATGAAAATGTTTTTAACGCGCATTGGCTTTGGCACTAAGGCGGTAATTACTGGCGATGTGACTCAGATTGACTTGGGGCGCGGTCAAAAAAGCGGCTTAGTTGAAGCGCAACAAGTGCTAAAAGAGATTAAAGGCATTGCCTTTACGCATTTTCTTTCTGAAGACGTTGTGCGCCATCCTTTAGTGCAAAAAATTGTCAACGCCTACGAAAAATATGATGCGTCTAAACACGCGCAACCACATGATCCCAAACATTCACGCCATGAGTAAACAACCCTTACTTTCGATGGATGTGCAGTACGCCAGCGAGCTGGCTGGCTTGCCCACCAAGGCGCAATTCAAACGCTGGGCGCGTAAGACCATCAGAGTAGATAGTGAAATTACCCTACGCATAGTAGATGAGGCTGAAGGCCGCGCACTTAACCATGCTTATCGCCAAAAAGATTACGCCACCAATGTGCTGACTTTTGCGCTAGCGGAAGAGCCTTTGGTGATGGCTGATATTGTGATTTGCGCGCCTATTGTGGCCAAAGAGGCGGCACAACAAGGTAAAACGCTGCTTGCCCATTTTGCGCATTTAACGGTACATGGCGTTTTGCACACACATGGCTATGACCACGAGCTTGCAGAACAAGCTGAATTGATGGAAAGTATAGAAACACAAATTTTGACTCAATTAGGCTATGCAGACCCTTATGCTGATAGTGAATAATCGTTTATATTTCATGGAAATAGAGAGCTAATATCATGGCTGAAGCAGAAAAACTAAGCTGGTTGGAGCGACTCAGTCACTTCTTGCTGCGCGAACCAGATGACAGAGAGCAACTCCTTGAGCTGTTACACGCTTCGTTTGAAAAAAGTCTATTAGATGCTGATGCACTCGCCATGATAGAAGGCGTGTTGCAAGTCTCAGAAACACAAGTACGCGATGTGATGATTCCGCGCTCACAAATGGATGTGATTGATATCACCCAAACGCCTGATGAGTTTATTCCCTTTGTGATTGAAACCGCGCACTCACGCTTTCCAGTGATTGATGATGATAAAAACGACATTATCGGCATCTTGCTAGCCAAAGATTTGTTGCGTTATTACGCTGGCGAGGACTTTGATGTGCGTGATATGTTGCGTCCAGCGGTGTTTATTCCTGAATCAAAACGTCTCAATATCTTGCTCAAAGAATTTAGAAGCAACCGCAACCATATCGCCATTGTGGTCGATGAATACGGCGGCGTGGCTGGCATGATTACCATTGAGGATGTGTTAGAACAAATCGTTGGCGACATCGAAGACGAATACGATTTTGATGAAACCGAAGACAATATCATCCGTGATACACAAGGCAGATACCGTGTAAAAGCCTTGACTGAAATCGCCGATTTTAACGAGGTGCTGGGCACTGAGTTTAGCGATGAAGAGTTTTCTACCATAGGCGGATTAGTGGTGAGCCAATTTGGTCATCTACCCAAGCGCGGCGAGAGCGTGAGCTTTAACAACCTTAAATTTACAGCGCTCAGAGCCGATAGCAGGCGTTTACATTCTGTGCTGATTGAAGAAATCAAAGCGCCCCAAGAAACAGCAGAGTAAAAGCGAGTCGGAACTTAATTTCAATCTTTCGCTCATACCTAAGACTTTTGGATAGGAGTACGCGATGAAATCTTTGATGTTTGCTTTACTGCTAGGCCTTTCTGGGCTGAGTTTTGCTGGCACTGAAAATGCCGCGCCAAGCGCTGAAATCCCCACCAACGAAAAAGACTTTATCGACAGCATAAGTGGCTTTGAAAAAGCCAGCATCATTGCGCAATTAGGTGAGCCTAGCAAAGTGGATGATATTCAATCTGCCACTGGCAAGCCGATTGCTTCTATCTGGCAATACCACTATTTAAATAAAGATGAAAAAGGCGAGTATTACCAAACCACAGAACTAGATTTTGTGGATGACAAAGTGGTGATGGTGGTGTTTATGAATAATGATGGTAGCGAATTGCCTGCCGATGCCGTTAAAGCCACCCCAAAGAAACCTTAAGCTGTAAACAAAACCAACAAGCAAGCCCATCTTTTTTAGCCTTATCGGTGTAGGTGCTAGGCCTTTTTTGCCTAGATTCACTATACTGTTGCACATTCTTATCTCAAATTAACGAAAAATGTCGCGGCTAAAATCTCACCCCCAACTTGCCAGCCTGATACTAGGCACTTTATGTGTCTTTGGCTTTGCGCCATTTGATATCTTTCCCCTCCCTATTATCAGCCTTGCGGGCTTGTTTTATTTATGGGGCAACGCCAGCAGTGCCAAACAAGCAGCCAAGCTAGGCTTTATATTTGGCCTAGGCTTTTTTATTGCAGGGATTTACTGGATATATATCAGCTTGCACGATATCGGCGGCATGCCGTTTTGGATGGCAGGCTTGGCAACATTGTTGTTATGCGCTTTTTTAGCGCTGTTTCCCGCCGCCGTTGGCTATATTGCAAAACGCAGCGCCCATCCGCTACTCAGCGCCGCCATGCTTTGGGTGCTCAGCGAATGGGTGCGTGACTGGATTTTTACTGGCTTTCCTTGGCTGGCTGTTGGCTACTCGCAAGCACCGCTCAGCCCGTTGGCTGCTTATTCACCAATTCTGGGCGTATTTGGGGTGTGCCTAACGGTGACGCTCAGCGCCAGCCTGTTGGTGTTGATTGCTCAAGCCAAACACCGCCGCCTTGCCATACTAGGCCTGCTTGCTATTTGGCTATTTGGCGGCTTAATCAGCTTGGTCAATTGGACCTCGCCTATCGGTGCGCCGATTAAAGTGGCTTTATTACAAGGCAATATCCCGCAAGCGATTAAATGGGATCAAGCCATTGCCATACAAACCATTAACCAATACCTAGGCATGGCTAAACAAGCTGAAGCAGACTTAGTGATTCTGCCAGAAACCGCTTTGCCCGTAGCGATAGATTTGTCGCAAAAAAATATGACGCAAGACCAAGTATTAGCGCCATTCCACGCTATTGCTAAGCAACAACAAAAAGCGATTTTAGTCGGCACTGTTACCCAAAAAACCGAGGCTTATTTTAATAGCATGTTAGGCCTATCTCATGCTGACAGCGTGCAAACTTATCACAAATCGCATCTAGTGCCTTTTGGCGAATTTATTCCGCTCAAAAGCGTTTTTGGATGGGTGTACCGCGATTGGCTCAATATGCCACTCAGCGATTTAAGCCGAGGCGATCAGCAGCAAAAACCTATGCAACTGGCAGGACAAAAAATTGCTATCAACATCTGCTATGAAGATGTTTTTGGTGAGGAAATCATTCGCCAACTGCCAGCAGCCACCTTGCTGGTCAACGCCAGCAACGATGCTTGGTATGGTCGCTCCAACGCGGCTGAGCAACATTTACAGTTCTCGCAAATGCGGGCTTTGGAAACAGGGCGTATGGTGCTACGCGCCACCAACACTGGCGCTACGGCGATTATCAGCAACAAAGGGCAGGTGCTTGCTAGGGTGCCATCTTTCACCACCATTATCCTGAATGGCAATGTTCAGGGTTATACAGGCAGTACGCCATTTATCCGCTACGGAAATTGGCCGATCATCAGTCTATTATTCATCGCGTTAATTCTTTTATGGGGGCGCAAAAAGAAGTAAAATCGCGAGTGACCACTTACGCTGCAAAGTTGCAGCTTTAATAACACCAAGAAAACCAATCATGCTGACGTTTCAACAGATTATTTTAAACCTGCAAAACTACTGGGATAAGCAAGGTTGCACGCTGATGCAAGCTTACGACATGGAAGTTGGCGCAGGCACTTCTCACACCGCCACATTCTTACGCGCTCTTGGCCCTGAGCCTTGGAAAGCGGCTTATGTGCAACCAAGTCGCCGTCCCAAAGATGGTCGCTATGGTCAAAACCCCAACCGTTTACAGCACTACTATCAATTTCAGGTGGTGCTAAAGCCAGCGCCAGCCAATATTCTTGAGCTTTACCTAGGCTCACTGGAATCATTGGGTTTCGACCTCAAGCAAAATGATATCCGCTTTGTAGAAGATGACTGGGAAAACCCCACGTTAGGCGCTTGGGGCTTAGGCTGGGAGGTCTGGCTCAACGGCATGGAAGTCACCCAATTTACTTATTTCCAACAAGTGGGCGGCATTAACTGCAAACCAATTACTGGTGAAATCACCTACGGTTTAGAGCGTTTGGCGATGTATTTACAAGGGGTAGATAATGTCTATGACCTCGTTTACTCAAAAGGCGTTAATGGCTCTGCCGATGTGAAATATGGCGATGTGTTCCACCAAAACGAAGTCGAGCAATCCACTTACAACTTTGAGCATAGCGATGTAGATTTCTTACTCACCGCATTTAGCGCGCATGAGAAACAAGCGCAACACCTCACAGAACAAAAACTGGCTTTGCCTGCTTACGAGCAAGTGCTAAAAGCCGCACACACTTTTAACTTGCTAGATGCTCGCGGCGCGATTTCAGTCACCGAACGCGCGGCTTACATCGGACGTATCCGTAACTTAGCTCGCGCCGTTGCGGCGGGTTATTTAGATAGCCGCGCTCGTCTTGGCTTCCCAATGGCACCTAAAGCTTGGGCAGATGAAGTATTAGCAAAACTTGAAAATGATCAGCAAGAACAAAACAAGAAAGATCAAAATAAAAAGGCAGTCGCATGAGTAGCAATTTATTAGTGGAATTATTTGTCGAAGAGCTACCACCAAAAGCGCTTAAAAAACTAGGGGAATCTTTTGCTGGCAGCGTATTAGCAAGCCTGAAAGCACAAGCTTTAGCCTCTGAAAACAGTGTGGCAAAAGCCTATGCCTCACCACGTCGTTTAGCGGTACATATCACAGCAGTCGCTGCACAAGCCGCAGACAAAGCGGTTTCTCAAAAGCTCATGCCGGTGACGGTTGGCTTGGATGCTAATGGCAAGGCCACCCCCGCTTTATTGAAAAAACTAAACGCCCTAGGCGCGGATGAATCGGTCGTTGCAGAGCTTAAACGTGAGCATGACGGCAAAGCCGATATCTTGTTTTACGATGCAATGCTTAAAGGCGCCTCACTGGCTGAAGGCTTACAAAAAGCCATAGAAGAAGCATTGAGCAATTTGCCTATCCCCAAAGTGATGACCTATCAACTCAGCGATGGCTGGGAAAGCGTTAATTTTGTTCGCCCTGCACATGGTTTAATCGCCTTGCACGGCAATACAGTTGTGCCAGTCAGCGTGCTGGGTCTGCAATCAGGCAACAGCACCCAAGGCCATCGCTTTGAAGCAAAGCTTGCACCCGTGGTAATTAAAGATGCGGATAGCTACGAAACCCAAATGCAAGACGAAGGCGCAGTTATCGCTAGTTTTGATGCACGGCGCGCTGAAATTGTCCGCCAATTAACGGCGGCGGCGCAAAAACAAAACCTCAAGCCAATTGAAGATGAAGATTTGCTAGATGAAGTCACGGCTTTGGTTGAGCGTCCTAATGTGTTGCTAGGAAAATTTGAAACAGATTTCTTGGCAGTGCCTCAGGAATGTTTGATTTTGACCATGAAGGCCAATCAAAAATACTTTCCTTTGCTCGATGCCAACAACAAGCTAAGCAATCAATTCTTAATCGTTTCCAACATCAGCCCTGCCGATCCATTTAAAGTGGTGGATGGTAATGAGCGTGTGGTTCGCCCGCGCTTGGCCGATGCTAAATTCTTCTTTGACCAAGACCGTAAAAAAACCTTGGCCTCAAGAATGGCTGGCTTAGAAAAAGTGGTTTATCACAACAAACTAGGCACCCAAGCCGAACGCTCTAAACGTGTGAGTGATTTAGCACAAGCGATTGCCAGTCAAATTGGCGATGCCGCGCTAGCAAGCAAAGCCGCGCAAGCCGCGCAACTTTCTAAAGTGGATTTACTGACCGATATGGTGGGCGAGTTCCCAGAGTTGCAAGGCATTATGGGGCGCTATTATGCGCAACATGAAAAGCTGGATGAGGACATTGCTTTTGCGATTGAAGACCATTACAAGCCGCGCTTTGCAGGTGATACCTTGCCGCGCAATCAAGTCGGGGTTGCGGTTGCGCTGGCAGATAAATTAGAAACTTTGGTGGGCTTATTTAGCATAGGCGAGAAACCCACTGGCGATAAAGATCCTTTTGCATTACGCCGTCAAGCCTTGGGCATTATTCGTATGCTCATTGAGTGCAAACTCAATATTTCATTTGAAACGCTGATTGGCCTAGCACTACAACAATTTAAGGTTGATGAGCAAGCCAGTGTAATCGCCGCCATCACTGAGTTCTGCTTTGACCGCCTCAGCGTCAACTTACGTGAACAAGGTGCAAGCGCTCAGGAAGTGGATGCGGTGTTGGCGCTTAATCCTAGTTTGTTAAGCGAGATTCCAAAACGCTTAGAAGCGGTGCGCGCTTTCTCAGCACTAACAGAAGCACCCGCACTTGCCGCAGCCAATAAGCGTGTGGGCAATATCTTGAAGAAAATTGAAGGTGTGGTTGAAGCTAAAATCAACAATGCACTGCTGCAAGCACCTGCTGAAATAGCCTTGGCAAACACGCTGGCTAAAATCAAACCAGAAGCCGATGCGCTATTTGAAAAAGGGGATTACACCAATTCACTTAAAGCATTAGCTGCTCTTAAAGCGCCTGTGGATGACTTCTTTGACAACGTGATGGTTAACGCTGAAGACCCTGCGCTCAAAGCCAATAGACTAGGCTTATTAGCAACGCTACATCAGGCCATGAACCGCGTGGCTGACTTATCTAAGTTGGCGGCTTAGGCATGAAACTAGTGGTGTTGGATAGAGATGGCGTAATCAATTTTGACTCGGTGCACTTTATTAAAAGCACCAATGAGTGGATTCCAATCCCTGGCAGTTTAGAAGCGATAGCCCTGCTTAATCAGAACGGTTATCGTGTGGCGATTGCCACCAACCAATCGGGGATTAGCCGCGGATTGTTCGACATGGTGACCCTAAACGCAATACACGACAAAATGCATAAAGCCCTGAATCAACTTGGCGGCAGAGTAGATGCCATGTTTTATTGCCCGCATTCTGCAGAAGATCATTGCAGTTGTCGCAAACCCAAGCCGGGGATGATGGAAGAAATAGGCAAGCGATTTGGCATGGATATGAAAGGCGTGCCGATAGTAGGCGATGCCCTGCGTGACTTGCAAGCTGGCGCGGTGCTTGGTATGCAACCGATACTAGTGCGCACTGGCAAAGGCGAAGAAACCCTCGCCGCTGGCGGCTTACCTGAAGGCACTTTGGTATTTGCCGATTTGGCAGAAGCCGTTCAACACATTATTTCTTAAACACTGAAAGCAAAACAAGATGAGACTGCTACGCTCGATATTGTTTAATCTAGGCATGATAGTCATCACGCCTGTATTTTCAGTATTGGCGATTGTGCTGTTTCCTTTGCCTGCGGTATTGCACTCACGCATCGTTAGTAGCTGGGCTTATATCGCCATGTTTTGGCTTAAGCTCACTTGCGGCCTGCGCTTTCGTGTTGTCGGCCAAGCAAATATCCCTCACCATGCTTGCATCGTATTAGCCAAACACCAATCGGCTTGGGAAACCATCGCCTTTCAAACCATATTCCCCCCACAAATCTGGGTGATGAAACGTAGTCTGTTATGGATTCCGTTTTTAGGCTGGGCGTTTGCTGCGCTAAAAGCCATTGCGATTGATCGCGCAGCAGGTCGCGAAGCACTAAAACAAATGGTTGATCAAGGCAGAGATCGATTGGCTAAAGGCTTATGGGTGGTGATTTTTCCTGAAGGCACCCGTATCGAGCCCGGTAAACGCGGTAAATATCATATTGGTGGCGCATGGTTAGCCACCCACACCCAAGCAACCGTGGTGCCTGTAGCACACAATGCTGGCGAGTTTTGGCGTAAAAATTCATTCTTAAAAACACCGGGTGTGATTACTGTAAGCATAGGCAAACCAATTGATACCAAAGGCTTAAAGCCTGATGCAGTTAATCAAATGGTAGAAGCATGGATAGAAAGCGAAATGCCGCTTTTAAATAGCCGAGTGATATGAGCCAGCATCATTTACCCATGCCAGACGGCGAGACCATTGCCTACCACTTAGAACGTCGCTCACGCAAAACTGTGGGGCTAAAAATCAATCAGCAGGGTTTGATTGTGCACGCACCTAAGCGCTTATCTCAAACTGAGCTGGAGCGCATGTTGCTGAGTAAGGCAGCTTGGATAGTCAAAAAACTAGAAGCCCAACAAGCCAATCAGCTAGAAAAATTCAGTTGGCAAGATGGCGCATCTTTACTATTGCTGGGTAACGAGATTACGCTGTCGGTGCGTTTGGATGCGGTGAACCGCGCTTTGGAATATGTGCCCGGCCTCATTTGCGTGGCGCTACCAAGCCCAGACAACCAAAACAGCATCGCCAGAAAAGTGCTGCAATGGTACAAAAAACAAGCATTAACTGACTTTACGCGCCGAGTGGCGTTGCTTGCCGCCAAGCTAGACGTAAGCGTACCGCCAGTATTGTTAAGTAGCGCACGTTCACGCTGGGGAAGTTGTAATAGCCGCGGCGAAGTCCGCCTCAATTGGCGCTTATTGCAAGCGCCGCCGCATATCATCAATTACGTAGTGGCACACGAATTAGCGCACCTCAAAGAAATGAACCATTCAGCGCGTTTTTGGGCAATTGTTGAGCGCATCTACCCTGATTATAAAAACGCGGAAAAAGAACTGAAAAGCTGGTCTGCCCGCTTACACCAAATCGCCTAAAGCGCTGGCGCTTACTTTAACCTTAAGGCGTTTAACACCACAATCAAGGAACTGACCGACATGCCAATTGCCGCCATCCAAGGGCTCAGCATGCCAGTTGCCGCAAAAGGCAAGGCCACTAAGTTATAGGCGATTGCCCAAATAAAATTTTGCTTAATCACGCTGATTGCAAATCGGCTGGTCAGCAGCGCATGTTCAATTTCAAGTAAATGTTCTGTCAGCAACACCACATCGCCAGTTGCGCGCGCCATCTGAGTACCGCTACCCATGGCCATCGAAACTTGTGCGCCTGCCAACACTGGCGCATCGTTAATACCATCACCCACCATCGCCACCAGCGCACCTTGTGCCTGTAAACGATAAAGGTGATTGAGTTTATCTTCGGGCGAGCAAGCCGCTTTCCAATCATCCACCCCCACCAGCTTGGCAAAGTGAGAGACCGATTGCTCAGCGTCGCCACTCAAAATTGAAACATGCAAGCCTGCTTGTTGTAGATGGCTAATTAAGGCTTTTGCTTCTGGACGGGCTTGGTCTGCCAATACAAAACTTGCCAATACACGACTTTCATCGCTTAACCAAACCACGGTTGCACCTAACAAATCCTGCTCCGCCCATGGAGCATCCGCCGCCTGTATAAGCTTGGCATTGCCTAAACGCAAGTTAAGGCCCGCCACCAATCCCGCAACTCCCTGCCCAGGGATATTCCTGACTTCGCTCGCCAATGGCACTGGGCGATTGCCATATGCGTTTAAAAAGGCTTTTGCCAGCGCATGCTCTGAATGTTTTTCTAAACTCGCCGCCAATTGCAAACAGGCCTCTGCATCGAGGTCGGCATACGTGATGGTTTTAACCAAACTTAACTGGCCTAGCGTGAGTGTGCCCGTTTTATCGAATACAAAATGCGTGACTTTAGCCAAGGTTTCTAAAGCATGTCCACGGGTTAATAACACACCCCGCTCAACCAAATGCGAACCTGCCGCAGCGAACGCCGCTGGCGCTGCCAGTGACAGCGCACATGGACAGCTTACAACTAATACCGTCAGCACAATTTCCAAAATACGGTCTGGCTCAATTTGCCACCACACCAATCCAACCAGTGCAACGATGAGCAATAAGGCACTGGTAAAATATGCAGCAACACGGTCAGCCGTTTCTGCCAATTTGGGCTTTTCAGCTTGGGCTCTGTCCAGCAAACGAGAAATGCCTGCCAGCATGGTGTTTTCAGCGATGGCTGTGACTTGTATGCTCAGAGGGCTTTCATAGTTAATACTGCCAGCAAACACCTGCGCACCAAAGGCTTTTGCCAGCGGACGACTTTCCCCTGTCAGCAAGGATTCATCCACACTACTTTCACCCGTCACCACCAGCCCATCCGCCGCGATGGTTTCACCTGGCTTAGCAAGAATAATATCGCCTAAGTTCAGCTCCATCACAGGCACTAAAGTTTGCGTTTCCCCCGATATTTTGGTCGCCATCACAGGCGCTAAACGCAATAAATTTTCTGAGGCTTCAATCGATTTTTCACGCGCATTGCGTTCTAGGTATCGTGTGCCCAATAAAAAGAACACCAACATGGTTAGGGTATCGAAATACACTACCCCCTGACCATGCACGGTTGCCCAAACGCTACCCGCAAATCCAGTTATCAAACCCAGTGTAATCGGCACATCCATGCCAATTTGACGATTGCGGATGCCACGCCAAGCGGAGCGATAAAACGGCCAAGCTGCATAAGTGATGGCGGGAATGGTTAACACAAAACTAAACCATCTTAATAATTGCGCCGTTGCAAATTCCAGCCCTTGCGCAGGGCCTGCATACAAAGCCACCGCAATCATCATCACTTGACCAGCACTTAAGCCAGCCACGGCTAGTCTTCTAAAGTCAGATTTGCGTTGTTGCTGACGTAGCGCATCTTGCTGTTGCGCACTAAAAGGATGGGCGTGATAGCCGATTTTATTGATTTCAGCCAAAATTTGGCTAAGCTTGATTTGACTATCGTCCCAGCGAATACGCGCACGCTGTGAGCCGTAATTAACATTGACGCTGCGCACCCCAACAAGCTGGCTTAAATGGCGTTCATTAAGCCATACACAGGCGGCACAGGTG